>NZ_JBSFTC010000007.1:13473-114192 GCF_053590415.1 Nonomuraea sp. NPDC003201 | reverse complement strand
ATGGCGATCTCGTACGAGACCACCTGCGCCGCACTTCTGAGACCGCCCAGCAGCGCGTACGGCGAGCGCGACGACCATCCGGCCAGCACCACGCCGTAGACCGACACCGCGCCCATGGCCAGCATGAACAGCACTGCCACCGGCAGGTCCACCATCTGCAGCGGCGTCTGCACGCCGAACAGGTTGACCATCGGCGCGAACGGCACGATCGAGAAGGCCAGGAACGCCGGGACCACCATGATGACCGGGGCCAGCAGGTAGAGCACCTTGTCCACGGTCCGCGGGAAGAGGTCCTCCTTCAGGCCCATCTTCAGGCCGTCGGCCACCGACTGCAGGAGGCCGAACTTACCGGCCCGGTTGGGGCCGTACCGGTTCTGCATCCTGGAGATCAGCTTGCGCTCGAACCAGACGCCGAACAGGATGCCCAGCATCAGGAAGGCGAACAGCATCACGGCCTTGATGATGGTGATCCACAGCGGGTCCTTGCCGAAGTCGGCGAGGGTGGGATCGGCCGCGAGAACGTAGGTCATGAGGCGCTCCCGATGGTGACGATGTCGCCGGCCACCGCGTGCAGGTCACGGGTGACCGAGCAGCCGCCGGAGTTCGCAGGCACCCAGACGACCCGGTCCGGCAGGTCGGCGACGCGCACGGGCAGCGTGACGCTGTCGCCGACGACGAGCTTGTCGCCGTCCGCGACCCCGAGCTCGGCCGCCGTGCTCTCGGAGACCAGCGCCTCCGCGGCGCGGGCGGTGCCCGCCAGGTACGGCTCGCCGTCCTGCAGCCTGCCCTCGTCGAGCAGCAGGTGCCAGGTCGCCAGCAGCGCCTCGCCGGCCGCCGGGGCGACCTGGGCGCGGGTGGCGGTGTGCGGGGCGGTGACGCGGCTGCCGCGCCAGGCGCCCAGGCCGGACAGCTCCCGCCGGGCGGCCTTGGCGTCCGGCAGGCCCAGGTGGACGTCCATCCGGTCGGCCAGGTTGCCGATCACGGCCAGGTCGCTCTGCAGGCCGGGCACCTTCAGCGGCGCCTCGAACGAGCGGCCCCTGCCCTCCCAGTTGACGAACGTGCCGCCCTTCTCCTGAACCGCGGCGACGGGCAGGACCACGTCGGCGCGGTCGGTGACGGCGCTGGCGCGGATCTCCAGGCTGACGATGAACGGCGTGTGCTCGAGCGCGTCGAGCGCCGCCGCCGGGTCGGCCAGGTCGTAGGGGTCGACGCCGGCCACGACCAGCGCGTCCAGCTCACCGGCGCGGGCGGCCTCCAGGATGCCGGTCGTGTCGCGGCCGGGGGTGGCGGGCAGCGAGGCCACGTTCCACGCCCTGGCGACCTCGGCCCTGGCGGTCTCGTCGTCGACCGGGCGGCCGATCGGCAGCAGGTTGGGCAGCGCGCCGGCCTCGACCGCGCCGCGCTCGCCCGCCCTGCGCGGCACCCAGGCGAGCCTGGCGCCGGAGGCGTTGGCGAGCCGTATCACGGCGGACAGGGCGCCGGGCACGGTGGCCAGGCGCTCGCCGGCGAACACGATCGTGCCCTCGGCCAGCGTGCCGACCAGGTCGCCGATCGCGTCGGCCTCGGTGCCGGGCGCGGTGCGGATGAGCGTGCCGCCCATCTTGACCAGGCCGGGCGAGGCGAACGGGGCGATCGAGGTGACCTTGAGGCCCTTCTTCTGCCACGCCTTGCGCAGGCGCAGGAAGACGATCGGCGACTCCTCCTCGGGCTCGAACCCGACGAGCAGCACGTGGGGGGCCTTCTCGAGGTCGGTGTAGCTGACCTCGATGCCCTTGCCGGCCACCGCGTGGGCCAGGAACTGCGCCTCCTCGGCGGAGTGCGGCCGGGCGCGGAAGTCGATGTCGTTGCCGCCCAGGGCCAGGCGGGCGAACTTGGCGTACGCGTACGAGTCCTCGACCGTGACCCGGCCGCCGACCAGCACGCCGGCCTTGCCGCGGGCCTTGGCCAGGCCCTCGGCGGCCACCGCCAGCGCCTCCGGCCACGAGGCGGGCACGAGCACGCCCTCCTCGTTGCGGACCAGCGGCGTCTTCAGCCGGTCGGGCTGCTGGGCGTAGGTGAAGGCCCAGCGGCCCTTGTCGCAGTTCCACTCCTCGTTGACCTGCGGGTCGTTGCCCGCCAGGCGGCGGGTGACCCGGCCGCGCCGGTGGTCGGTGCGCTGGGCGCAACCGGCGGCGCAGTGCTCGCACGCGCTCGGCGTGGAGACCAGGTCGAACGGGCGGGCCCGGAACCGGTAGGCGGCACCGGTCAGCGCGCCGACCGGGCAGATCTGCACCGTGTTGCCGGAGAAGTAGGAGTTGAACGGCTTGCCCTCGGCGGTGCGCACCTGCTCCTTGGCCCCGCGCTCGAAGAACTCGATGAGCGGGTCACCGGCGATCTGGTCGGAGAAGCGGATGCACCGGGCGCACTGGACGCAGCGCTCGCGGTCGAGCAGCACCTGCGTGGACAGCGGCAGCGGCTTGGGGAAGGTCCGCTTCTGCTCCTGGAACCTGGACTCGCCCTGGCCGTTGGACATGGCCTGGTTCTGCAGGGGGCACTCGCCGCCCTTGTCGCAGACCGGGCAGTCGAGCGGGTGGTTCATCAGGAGCAGCTCCATGGCCCCGCGCTGCGCCTTCTCGGCGACCGGCGAGGTGAGCTGCGTCTGCACGACCATGCCCTCGGCGACCTCGATCGCGCACGACGGCTGCGGCTTGGGGAAGCCGCGGCCGTTGCCCGCGTCGGGGATGTCGACCAGGCACTGGCGGCAGTTGGCCGCCGGGTCGAGCAGCGGGTGGTCGCAGAACCTGGGGATCTGGATGCCCAGGAGCTCGGCGGCCCTGATGATCAAGGTGCCCTTGGGCACGCTGACCTGGAACCCGTCGATGGTCAGGGTCACCAGGTTCGTCTCGGTCTCTACGACTGTCACTGCTCACCCCAGAGAGTGGACTTCTTCGGGTCGAACGGACAGCCGCCGATCTCGAAGTGCTTGAGGTACTCGTCGCGGAAGTACTTCACGGAGGAGTGGATCGGGCTGGTCGCGCCGTCGCCCAGGGCGCAGAACGAGCGGCCCAGGATGTTGTCCGCGATGTCGGTGATCGTGGTCAGGTCCTCTTCGGTGCCCTGCCCCTTCTCCAGGCGCTTGAGCACCTGCTTGAGCCAGTACGTGCCCTCGCGGCACGGCGTGCACTTGCCGCAGGACTCGTGGGCGTAGAACTCGGTCCAGCGCAGCACCGTGCGGACCACGCAGGTGGTCTCGTCGAAGATCTGCAGGGCGCGGGTGCCGAGCATGGAGCCCTTGGCGCCGACCGCCTCGAAGTCGAGCGGCACGTCGAGGTGCTCGTCGGTGAAGATCGGCGTGGAGGAGCCGCCCGGGGTCCAGAACTTGATCTGGTGACCGGCCCTGATGCCGCCCGCCATGTCGAGGAGCTCGCGCAGCGTGATGCCGAGCGGCGCCTCGTACTGGCCGGGCCTGGTGACGTGGCCGCTCAGCGAGAAGATGCCGAAGCCCTTGGACTTCTCGGTGCCCATCCCGGCGAACCAGTCGGCGCCGTTGCCGATGATCGAGGGAACACTGGCGATCGACTCGACGTTGTTCACGACAGTCGGCGAGGCGTACAGGCCCGCCACGGCGGGGAACGGGGGCTTGAGTCGCGGTTGACCTCTGAAGCCCTCCAGCGAGTCGAGCAGCGCCGTCTCCTCGCCGCAGATGTACGCGCCGGCGCCGCTGTGCACGACCAGCTCGAGGTCGTAACCGGAGCCGAGGATGTCGGTGCCGAGGTAGCCCTTCTCGTACGCCTCCCGCACGGCCGCGTGCAGCCGCCGGATCACGTGGAGCACCTCGCCGCGCACGTAGATGAAGGCGTGGTTGGCCCGGATCGCGTAGGCCGTGATGATGATGCCCTCGACCAGCGAGTGCGGGTTGGCCATCATCAGCGGGATGTCCTTGCAGGTGCCCGGCTCCGACTCGTCGGCGTTGACGACGAGATAGTGCGGCTTGCCGTCGCCCTGCGGGATGAAGCCCCACTTCATGCCGGTGGGGAAGCCCGCGCCGCCGCGGCCGCGCAGGCCCGAGTCCTTGACGGCCTGGATCACGGCGTCGGGGTCCATGGCCAGCGCCTTCTTCGCCGCCTCGTACTCGCCGTAGACGTCGATGGTGAAGGAGTTGGGCTGGTCCCAGTTCGCGGTCAGGACCGGTGTCAAAGTCGTGCTCATGCCTCGGGGGCCTTCCATCCGTTGGCCTTGGCGACCTTCAGGCCCTCCAGCGAGGCGCCGGCGGCCGACGGGCCGTCGCCCGCCAGGTCGTCGGGCAGGCCGGCGAGCACGCGCGAGGCGTCCTTGAAGCTGCAGAGCTTCTTCGGGCCGCGGGTCGGCCGCACGTCCTTGCCGTCACGCAGGTCGTCGACGAGCTGCTTGGCCGACTCGGGGGTCTGGTTGTCGAAGAACTCCCAGTTGACCATCATGACGGGGGCGAAGTCGCAGGCCGCGTTGCACTCGAGGCGCTCCAGCGAGATCTTGCCGTCGGCGGTCGTCTCCTCGTGGCCGACGCCGACGTGCTCGGACAGCTCGTCCCAGATCTGGTCGCCGCCCATGACCGCGCACAGCGCGTTGATGCACACGCCGACGTGGTAGTCGCCGGCGGGCTTGCGCTTGTACATCGTGTAGAAGGTCGCGACGCCGGTGACCTCGGCCTTGCTGACGCCCAGCATCTCCGCGCAGAACTCCTGCCCGTCGTCGGAGACGTAGCCGTCCTCCGACTGCACGAGGTGGAGCAGCGGCAGCAGTGCGGAGCGCGTCTTCGGGTAACGCCCGATGATCTCCTTGGCATCCCTTTCGAGACGCTCACGGATCTCCGGTGAATAAGTCACCGGTCCACACCTCCCATGACGGGGTCGATAGAAGCCACCGCGGCGATCACGTCGGCGACCTGGCCGCCCTCTGCCATCGCGGGGAAACCCTGCAGGTTGCAGAAGGACGGCTCGCGGAAGTGCACGCGGTAGGGGCGGGTGCCGCCGTCGCTGACCACGTGGGCGCCGAGCTCGCCCTTGGGCGACTCGATGCTGGCGTACGCCTGCCCGGCAGGCACCCGGAAGCCCTCGGTCACCAGCTTGAAGTGGTGGATGAGCGCTTCCATCGAGGAGCCCATGATGTGGGCGATGTGGTCGGGCGAGTTGCCGAACCCGTCGGGGCCGAGCGCGAGCTGCGCGGGCCAGCCGATCTTCTTGTCCTCGATCATCACCGGGTCGCCCTTGAGCGGGCCGGCGATGCGGTCGAGCGCCTGCTCAATGATCTTGAGGGACTCTTCCATCTCCTTCATGCGCACGAGGTAGCGCGAGTAGACGTCACAGCCACGCTCGGTGGCGACGTCGAACTCGTACGTCTCGTAGCCGCAGTAGGGCTGCGACTTGCGCAGGTCCCACGGGAGCCCGGCGGCGCGCATGATCGGGCCGGTGATGCCCAGGGCCATGCAGCCGGTCAGGTCGAGGTAGGCCACGTCCTTGGTGCGGCGCACGTAGACCGGGTTGGCGTCGAGGAGCTTGCGGATGTCCTTGATCCGCTTGGGCATCTCCTTGAGGAACTCACCGACCTTGTCGACCGCGCCCGCGGGCAGGTCGACGCTCACGCCGCCCGGCCTGATGTAGGCGTGGTTCATGCGCAGACCGGTGATGTACTCGAAGAGATCCATGATCATCTCGCGGTCGCGATAGCCGAAGAGGAACGGCGTGGTCGCGCCCAGCTCCATGCCGAACGTGCCCATCGCGACCAGGTGCGAGGAGATCCGGTTGAGCTCCATCATCATCACGCGGATGGCCTGCGCCCGGTCCGGGATGCGGTCCTCGACGCCGAGCAGCTTCTCCACGCCCAGGCAGTAGGCGGTCTCGTTGAAGATCGGCGAGAGGTAGTCCATGCGGGTCACGAACGTGGTCCCCTGGGTCCACGTCCGGTATTCCATGTTCTTCTCGATACCGGTGTGCAGGTAGCCGATGACGCTGCGCGCCTCGGTCACCGTCTCGCCGTCGAGGGTCAGGACCAGGCGGAGCACGCCGTGCGTGGACGGGTGCTGCGGGCCCATGTTGACGACCAGGCGCTCTTCTTCGGTGTCGCGCGCTCCGGTGACGACCTCGTCCCAGTCGCCGCCGTTGACCGAATAGACCTTGCCCTCGGTCGCCTCGTCATAAGCGGTGCTCACGAGTAGCTCCTCCTCTGGTCGGGCGCGGGGATGGTGGCGCCGCGGTATTCGACCGGGATGCCGCCGAGCGGGTAGTCCTTGCGCTGAGGGTGGCCGTCCCAGTCGTCCGGCATCATGATCCGGGTGAGCGCGGGGTGACCGTCGAAGATGATCCCGAAGAAGTCGTACGCCTCACGCTCATGCCAGTCGTGACCAGGGTAAACGCCCACGGTCGATGGAATGTGCGGGTCGGAGTCGGGAGCGCTGGCCTCGACGCGTACGCGGCGGTTGTAGGTGATCGAGCACAGGTGGATGACCGCGTGCAGCTCCTCGCCCGTCAGGTGCGGGTAGTGCACGCCGGTGACGCCCAGCGAGAGCTCGAAGCGCAGGGCCGGGTCGTCGCGCAGCTTCTGGCAGACCTCGACCAGCCGGTCCCGCTTGACGTGCAGGGTCAGCTCGCCGCGGTCGACGACCACGCGCTCGATGGCGTCGTCGAGCGCCAGGCCGTCCACGACCTCGTCGAAGTAGCCGCCGTACGGGCGGGGCGTCGACAGCTGCGGCGCCCGGCGCACGACGAGACCGCCGTAGCCGGAGGTGTCGCCGGAGTCCTGGGTGCCGAACATGCCGTGCCGGGCGATGGGCGCCTCGGGGATGGCGGGAACCGCGGCCTCGGGGGTCTCACCGCTTTCCGGGCTACCGGGGAGGTTGTCGGGCGAGGTCACTTCGAGGCTCCCTGGTCGATCAGCGGCAGCGGCCGCAGCGCCTGCAGCTCGAGCTCCTCGATCTGCTTGGCGCGGTGGGCGCCGAACTTCATGTTCTGGATCTTGTCGTGCAGCTTCACGATCGCGTCGATCAGCATCTCGGGCCGCGGCGGGCAGCCCGGCAGGTAGATGTCGACGGGCACGACGTGGTCGACGCCCTGCACGATCGCGTAGTTGTTGAACATGCCGCCGCTGGAGGCGCACACGCCCATGGAGATGACCCACTTCGGCTCGGCCATCTGGTCGTAGATCTGCCGCAGGACGGGCGCCATCTTCTGCGAGACGCGGCCGGCGACGATCATGAGATCGGCCTGGCGAGGAGACGCCGAAGCGCGCTCCATGCCGAAGCGCGCCAGGTCGTAGTGGGGGCCGCCGGTGGCCATCAGCTCGATGGCACAGCAGGCGAGGCCGAATGTGGCGGGCCACACGGAGTTCTTGCGCGCCCATCCGGCGGCCGCCTCGACCGTGCTGAGGATGAACCCGCTGGGGAGTTTCTCTTCAAGTCCCATTTTCAGTCCCAGTCCAGACCCTTGCGGCGCCACACGTACGCATAGGCGACGAGCACGGTGACGATGAACAGCACCATCTCCACGAGCGCGAACAGCCCCAGACCGGAGCTGAGCACCTGGCCGGCGTCGTTCGTCTGCGGCGCGAACGAGACCGCCCATGGGTAGAGGAAGATGATCTCGATGTCGAACACGATGAAGAGCATCGCGGTGACCATGTACTTGAGCGGGAACCGTCCGCCACCGACGGGCTGGGGCGTCGGCTCGATGCCGCATTCATAGGCGTCAAGCTTCGCGCGGTTCCAGCGCTTGGGGCCGGTGAAGGGAGCGATGGCGACCGAGAAGATCGCGAAGCCCCCCGCGAGAACGGCGAGCACCAGGATGGGCACGTAAAGGTCCATCGCTACGCCTCCTCCGGAGTCGCCGCGCGCGCGGGCGCGCAGCCGGATCTGTCAGTTCTGAGATTCATGCTGGTGGGGCGACCTTCGAGAGAGCGTTAATGATCATGTCTGACGCATCGCCTCGCCGGTCGGTGAGATTACCAAGGAGTTTGATGGCGAAGCGCATCAGCCTCGGGTGAGGGAGACCGTGCCTGGTGCCGAAGCTCATCACGCCCGGCTTTCCGATGAGCTCGACGAACAGCCTGCCCAGGGTGAAGTAACCGCCGTAGGCGTCCTTCAGCACTTGAGGATAGGTCCTCAGAGCGCGTTCCCGGTCCGCGGGGGTGGTGCCCCTGAGGGCCTTGGCGATGACCTCCGCCGCGATCTCACCGGTCTCCATGGCGTAGGCGATGCCCTCGCCGTTGAACGGGTTGATCGACCCGCCCGAGTCGCCCACGAGCACCAGGCCGCGCGTGTAGTGCGGCTGCCGGTTGAAGGCCATGGGGAGCGCGGCGCCGCGGATGGGGGCCGTCATGTTCTCCTCGGTGAACTCCCACTCGGGAGGCATGGCCTCGCACCAGGTCCGCAGCAGGTCCCGGTAGTCGATGTTCTTGAACTGCGCGCTGGTGTTGAGCAGCCCGAGGCCCACGTTGGCGGTGCCGTCGCCGACGCCGAAGATCCAGCCGTAGCCGGGCAGCAGCTTCTCCTGCGCCCACAGCTCCAGCCAGATCTCGAGGTAGTCGTCGTCGTGGCGCGGGCTCTCGAAGTACGTCCGCACCGCCACGCCCATCGGGCGGTCCTCGCGCTTGTGCAGCCCCATCCCCAGGGCCAGCCGGGTGCTGTTGCCGTCGGCGGCCACCACCACGCGGCTGCGGTACTCGCGGCCGTCCTTGGTCGTCACGCCGACGATGTGGCCGCTGCGGTCGTCGAGGACGGGCCCCGTGACGGTCACGCCCTCCATCAGGCGCACGCCGTTCTTGACCGCGTTGGCGGCGACGATCTGGTCGAAGTCCTGGCGGGTGCGTACGAGGCCGAAGTCCGGGAAGCGCTCGAGCTGGGGCCAGTCGAGGTCGAAGCGGAGGCCGCCGCCGACGACGCGCAGCCCCTTGTTCCTGACCCAGCCGGGAGCGTCGATGTCGACGTCCATGTTGAGCAGCTGCTTGACCGCCCGCGGCGTCAGGCCGTCGCCGCAGACCTTCTCGCGGGGGAACCTGGTCTTCTCCAGGAGCAGCACGTCGAGTCCGGCCTGAGCGAGGTACCAGGCCGTCGCGGAACCGGCGGGACCTGCGCCGACGACGATGACGTCAGCGTCAACTGTGCTCATGGTCGCGCCCGCTTCGCCACTCGTTGGCTCCTTCGTCGCTCTCTCGCGACGAGCTCCTGCGCTCGGGGGCTCATGGTCGCGCCCGCTTCGCCACTCGTTGGCTCCTTCGTCGCTCTCTCGCGACGAGCTCCTGCGCTCGGGGGCTCATGGTCGCGCCCGCTTCGCCACTCGTTGGCTCCTTCGTCGCTCTCTCGCGACGAGCTCCTGCGCTCGGCGGGTGGCTGTTGGCACGGTCACTGGACTGTCCTGTCCTACACGCTCGAAGGCCTCGGGGGTGGTGTGCTGCCTTCGTTCCTTTGTGAACCCCTTCACAAACTTGTCGGCCCGCAGTCTACTGCTTTTCCAGTACATAGTGGCAGTCGGGGTGCTGTTCTGTGATCCAAGAGGAACGGTGTGTCGCGTGTGGTCTCACGCCGCCTTGAACCCTCTGTGCAGGGCGACGATGCCCATCGTGAGATTGCGCCAGGCGACCCGCTCCCAGCCGGCGTCCTGAATGGTCCGGGCCAGTGTGCGCTGGTCGGGCCAATCCCGGATCGACTCAGCCAGATATTCATAGGAATCGTCATTCGAGCCGAACACCTTGGCCACTTTTGGCAGCAGCTTCATCAGATATTCGCGGTAGACGAGATCGAAGGGCTCGAACGTCACGTGGGAGAACTCCAAGATCACCAGTCGGCCGCCCGGCTTGGTGACGCGCAGCATCTCCCGCAGCGCCTGCCGGGTGTCGTGCACGTTGCGCAGCGCCACCGAGATCGTCACCGCGTCGAACGAGTCGTCGGCGAACGGCAGGCGCAGCGCGTCGCCCGCGATGAAGGGCACCCCCTCACCCGACAGCGCGTTGCCGCCGTGGCGGCGCACGCCGGTGCGGAGCATGCCCAGCGAGAAGTCGGACGCGATGGCCCGCGCGCCCAGCGTGGTGAACGCGTCGGTGGACGTGCCGGTGCCGGCCCCCAGGTCGAGCACGAGCTCCCCGGGGCCCGCGTCGATGGCCGCGGCCACCGCCTTGCGCCACATCCTGACCTGCCCGAGGGAGATCACGTCATTGACCAGGTCGTAGCGCCGGGCGGTGCGATCGAACATCGCGGCGACCTCGTCCGGCTGTTTGTCCAACTGAGCGCGCGTCATAGGCCAAGACTATGGGAGGCCCTCCAGGCCCGTATCCGCGGCCATGAACGCGGACATTCAACGGAAAGTAACTACGAGACTACTGAACGTCTGCTAAAACTTGGCGAATGCTTGCCCGTGTCGCCCTTGCGGCGATCATCGCCTCGGCTCCCACGGCGCATTTCGGCGTCGTCTCGGCCGACCCGGTAGACAACACCCCGCACGTGCTCGACGGCATCGTCAACGCGATCACGGTCGTCGGCGACACCGTCGTGGTCGGCGGCTCGTTCAGCGAGGTGAGCGACGCCGCCCGCACCACCGCCTACCCGCGCTCCAACCTCTTCGCCTACAACCTGACCACGGGCCGCGTCCTGCCGGGCTTCGCGCCGATCGTCCCCGGCCCCGTGTACGGCCTGGCCGCCGGCGACCAGGGCACCGTCTACGTCGGCGGCGAGTTCATCGGCGTCAACGACTCGCCCGCCAGGTCGCTGGCCAGGCTCAAGCTCTCCGACGGCACGCTGGTGACCGGCTTCGCGCCGCACATCGGCGGCGGCATGGTCGCCACGCTGGCCAGGCAGGGCTCCAAGCTCTACGTGGGCGGCGACTTCACCAGCCCGCGCACCGCGCTGGCCAGGATCGACGTGACGACGGGCGCGGCCGACCCGGCGTTCGGCATCACGCCCGGCGGATCGCTGACGCCCAGGGTGAAGGTCTACGCGATCGCCGCCACCCGCTACCGGCTCGCCGTGGACGGCTCGTTCACCACGCTCGCCGGCCAGTCCAGGCCGCAGCTCGGGCTCATCGACATCAGCGGCCCCACCGCCAGGCTCGCGCCCTGGCGGACGGAGGCGTACGCGCGCCCGTGCATGAGCGAGTTCCCCTCGTACGTGCGCGGCCTGGACTTCTCACCCGACGGCCACTATTTCGCGGTCGTCACCACCGGCGGCCCCAAGGGCGGGATGTGCGACACGGCCGCCAGGTTCGAGACGTACTCCAAGGGCTCCACCATCAGGCCGACCTGGGTGAACGCCACCGGAGGCGACTCGCTCTACGCGGTTTCCGTGACGGGCGCGGCGGTCTACGTCGGCGGACATCAGCGCTGGCTGAACAATCCGCAGGGGCGTGACTCCGCCGGCCCCGGAGCGGTCTCACGCCCGGGGATCAGCGCCATTCATCCGACTACGGGAATGGCCCTCAGTTGGAATCCCACACGCGAGCGCGGCATCGGTGTGAAGGCGTTTTACGCGCATCGCAGTGGACTACTTGTCGGTAGCGACACAACCAGACTCGGACGGGAGTACCATGCCCGGATTGGCATGTTCCCCCTGCCCTAGTCGTCTTGCGGCTTCGGCCGGTCGATCTTGTTGCTGATGCGTTCGCTCACGGCATCACGCTGCTTGCTGAGCAGGACGTAGCTCGCTATGCCGCTGATCAAGAAAGACACCAGGATCAGCACGAACGGGTTTTGCAGGCCGAGCAGCCACAGCACCCCGAGAGTGACCGCAAAGATGCCGATGCGCGACAGTGTGTAAACGAGAACAGGAGGCACAGGTTCGAGGTTACTCGGACCCGTGGACCGGTCGCTCTTCGCATCGAACGCGAGCGATGCTACTGTTCCCAGTCAGGGAGTTTCGTAAAGAAACACCCACGAGAGCCCCAAAGAGGCTCTATCATATAACAATCGGGCAGTCAGCTGATAACAACCCGTGATCTTTGCAGAAAACCACGGATAAATCAGGCTTCGCTCGACACACTGGTTACCTGTCCGCCCGCTGGCAGGAAGCGGGATGCGAGGGGGAGAGATTGGTGGAGAGTAGCAGCGAGCGTCTGCTGACCCCAGGAGAGGTTGCCGCCCTCTTCCGGGTAGACCCAAAGACGGTTACACGCTGGGCTGCGGCAGGCCGCATCAGCAGTATCCGCACCCCCGGAGGGCACCGGCGGTTCCGCGAGTCGGAAGTGCACGCCCTTCTACGTGGCGAGGACGTTTTGACGGCCGACAGGCCGGCAGGTGAGTCCCCGCGCGTCTGACCGTGCAGACGGTGATCCTGCGACGGCAGGATCACCGCCGGCGCGCCCCACTGTTCGCGTGCTTTCGGCCACACTTCCGTCCGGCAGCATGAGGCGGCGCCAACCGCCGACCGTGGTTGGCGCCTGTCTGGTCGCCTCAGGCGTCCTCCTGCCGCGCCTTGAAGGCCAGGAACTCACGCTCCAGTTCGTCGTTCTCCTTCTCCCACTCGTTGCGGCGCTCGGCCAGCTCCTCCTCTGTCAGCGCCTCCGGCAACAACTGGTCGTAGTCCGGATCACCGGGCAGCACCTCGACGTACGCGTTCCCGATCAGACGCCCGTCTTCGCTGGTCAGGCTCTGCGGCACGCGCAGGGTCCCGTCCGCGAGCCGGATGACGTACATGTCCGATCACCTAGATTCCGTAGCGCCGGTTGAAGAAGAGCATGATGTCCAGCGCCATCCGCGTGTCTCCCCCGAGCATGTCCACGAGGGCCGGACGCTGGCGGGAGGCTATGGCGGCGAAGGCATCGGCGAAGAACTCCTTACGGCCGAGCCCCCCGCCCTGGCGGTGGAACGTCGAGGCCAGCAGCGGCATGGCCGTGTCGTAGAGGCGGACGAACTCAGGGGAGTCGGAGACCCAGCCGCCGTACGCCGAGTCGATGTCGTCGATGGCATGGCCGACCTCGTGCATCATAACGTCCGGGGTCGGTGACGGGCGGTCACCCACGACGATCTTCCGGTCGCCGTACGCGCCCGCGCAGATGTCCCAGGTGGCGCGGCCCGACGGGAGCGGGGCACCGCGTAAGTAGCCCATGTCGTCGAGGTCCGGGACGCCGCCGCGGCCGACGTAGATGCCCTCCAGCCCGGCCGCGAGCTTCTCCTTCAGCCGCTCCGGCAGGCGGGCGAGGCTCTCCACGGCGCGTACGACGTCCGCCGACGGCGGGCCCTGCCTGGCGTCCCACTGGCGGTGCAGGATGGACTCCAGCTTGCCGCAGTGGCGCAGGCCGTCGCCCATGGACGGGATGCCGGGCCGGTTGGGCTGGGCCCTGGGCTGGTCGTCGAGCTCGAAGTCGTACCAGGTGTAGCGGGGGCGTTCGACCACCGCGGCGGGCAGTCGCTCACCGCGCTCGCGCAACGAGAACCCGTCCCAGCTCGTCTCGGAGGGCCGTCGTACCTCGTCGCCCGGCCACGCCATCCGCTCACCCCGCTCATTACCCGGCCATCTCGAACCATCGCGCTCTCCGGGTCGCTCAGGCTGGCCTCTGGGCACGTCGGGCCCCCGCCCGCGCTTCTTGCGTGCCTTGGCCTCCGCGCGGCTCTCAAAAGGCTTCTCACGGGCGTTGAACCAGACGGAACGGTCCGCGTCCGGGGGCGCCTCGCCGCGCCGCGAGAAAAGGTAGGACCCGCGCCGCCACCAACGGCCGCGCCGATGACGGCCCTTGTCGCCAGACGCCTTGGAGTCAGAAAAGGCCATCGCACCTCTCAACGCCCGTGGAGTCCGGCGACTTCGCCGCATCGGCCTCCACGGTACGACGCATGTCTTCCCCTAGTCACCTGAAACGGGACATCGGGAAGCACGATCACGTCGCGGATGGCTTACAGTTCAGGAATGGCAGGTGTACTGATCGGCCTGGCGCTGCTGGTCTTCTGGCTCTTCTCGCTGTTCGACGTGGTCACCGCACCGGAAGATGAGGTTCGGAACGTACCAAAAGCCCTGTGGATCCTGATCGTCGTCCTGATCCCGGTGCTCGGCGGTCTCGTCTGGATGGCGCGCGGCCGCCCGAGGGCCCCGCGCGCCGCGTGGCCGGTGCCCCCGGGTCCGGGCATGCCCAAGGGGCCGGACGACGACCCCGACTTCCTGCGCGACCTCGACCGCCGCATGCGTGGCGACGACGTCTGAGCCGATCAGACGTCGGCGTAGCTGTGCAGGCCGCTGATGAAGATGTTGACGCCGATCAGGTTGAACATCAGGCAGGCGAACGCCACCAGCTGCACGATCGTCGCGGCCCTGCCCCGCCATCCGGCCGTCACCTTGGCGTGCAGGTAGGCGGCGTAGGCCACCCAGGTGATGAACGACCAGACCTCCTTGGGGTCCCAGCCCCAGTAGCGGCCCCACGCCCGGTCGGCCCAGAGCGCCCCCGCGATGACCGCGAACGTCCACAGCGGGAACGAGAACACGATCGCCCGGTGCGCCACCCGCTCCAGGTCGGCCCGCGAGGGCAGGCGTGACATCCCGTCGCCGCGCACCAGGTAGAGGACCCCGGCGACGCCGGCCAGCGTGAACAGGCCGCTGGCGATGATCGCGGCGGTGACGTGGATGGCGATCCAGTACGAGTCCAGCGCGGGCACCACGGGCCCGGCAGCCGTGTAGAAGAACTTGACCGCCAGGCCGAGCCCGAGGGCCGCCGTGATCATCACGAAGGCGCCGAGGAAGCGCACGTTGTAGCGGATCTGGGTGCCGAGGAACGCGGTCACGGCGGCGAAGCAGATGGCCACCACGAACTCGTACATGTTGCCCCACGGCCACCGGTCCACGGACATGCCGCGGGTGGCGATGGCGGCGAAGTTGGCCGCCCAGCCGATCCAGGCGAGCACCAGGGCCACCTTGGCGGCCCTGTGCGCCCCGTCTGACGGCTCCTTGGCCTCCGTGGCGGCGACCACTCCGTCGACCGGGGGCGCCGCGTCGGCCCCGCCCGCTCCGACCGCGACCGGCTGCTTGACCTCGGACCGCTCGACGGCGGCCGCCTTGTCCGGCCGGGACCTGCCGAAGGCGAGCTCGATCGCGAACCCGACCATGGCGAAGAAGTAGAGCAGAACGGCGGCGACGACGAAAAGGTCGCTCAGCTCCGCGAGTTGCTCAGCGGACATCCTTTTCTCCTGCGGCTAGAACCTTGACGATGTCGGCGAACTCCTCGGCGAAGCCCGCCGCGGAGCCTTCGGTACGGGTCAGGCCGCCCACCTCGACCACGCCGTTCCCGATCCGCACGAACACCCTGCGGCGGCGGATCATCAGGGACAGCGCGATGGAGACGACGGCCGTGGCGGCGAAGACCAGCACCGGCATGCGGCCGGGGTCGTAGGCCGTCTGGAGCGTGATCCACTCCTTGACCCCGGTGAACTCCAGCTTGCCCGCCCCCTTGGGCAGGTCGATCGACTGGCCGACGGCGAGCGGCTTGGGCACGCTCGTGCCCATGATCAGCGGGGTGAGCTTCTTCATGAGCTCGGGCGGCGCGAGCTCGTACACCGAACGCGGCTGGCCGGAGCGCAGCCCCAGGTCGCCGGTGAAGGCCCCGACGAGCTGCACCTCGGGGTTGAGCGAGCCGGGGAAGGCCGAGGCGTACGTGCCGTCCGTGAGCGGCACGCTGGTGGGCAGGAACTGCAGCAGGAACCCGAGCTGCGACGGCTGCGCGTCGGGCACCTTGACCACGCATCCCGAGGTCATCGTGCCCTTGGCCTCGATGAGGCACGGCACCGGGCCATCGAAGGCGACCTGCCCCTTGCCGTCGGTGACCTTGAAGACGGGCGCGTAGCCGTTGCCGATCAGGTACGTCTGCGTGCCGTTGATCTCCAGCGGGTCGTTGACCTTGAGGTCGTACTCGCGGGCGGGCGACCCCGGCGAGTCGTTGACCTTCAGCCGGGCCGTGTAGTCGAGCGCCTGGCCCCGCTTCTCGCCCGTCACCTGGTAGGCGACCTTGAAGTCCTCCAGCTGGAAGGAGAACGGCTCCAGCGACTCGGCCGAGACCTGGCTGCCCGGGATGAACCGGTCGTAGGCGGCCACCGTGTTGGCGAACCCGTCACCCTCGACGACCAGGACGTTGCCGCGGTAGCCGAACAGCGAGCCGAAGCCGACCGCGAACAGGATGCCCAGCAGGGCGACGTGGAAGAACAGGTTTCCTGTCTCGCGCAGGAAGCCCTTCTCGGCCGACACCCACCCGTCGCCGGTCACGACGCGGAAGCGCAGCTTGCGCAGCCGCGCGGCGGCCCTTCCGACCTCCAGGTCGCCCTCGAAAGAGGCGAAGTGCGGCAGGCGGGAGACGTTCTTCGGCGCGGCCGGCGGCTTGCGGCGCAGCTCGCGCAGGTAGGTGGCGGTGCGCGGGATGATGCAGCCGATCAGCGAGGTGAACAGCAGCAGGTAGATCGCCGCGAACCAGACCGAGGTGAACACCTCGAAGAGCTGGAACCTGTCGTACCACTCGGCCAGCGTGGGGCTCTTCTGGTAGAGCTGCGCCACCTTGTCGGGGTCGACGCCGCGCTGCGGCACCAGCGAGCCCGGCACCGAGGCGAGCGCGAGCAGGAAGAGCAGGATCAGCGCCGTCTTCATCGAGGTGAGCGTGCGCCAGCCCCACCGCAGCCAGGCGACCAGGCCGAACCCCGCCAGCTGCGCCGCCCGCTCCCTCTCCTCCAGCTCCTTGACGCTCATCAGATCACCGGTACGAATCCGCCGATGAGGCCCTGCATGGCAGCGATCATCTCTCCCCACAGCCCGGTCACGAGCAGCACCCCGACGGCCACCATCATGCCGCCGCCGATCCTGGTGATCAGGCGCGAATGCTTGCGGATGGCCCGGAACGTGCGCAGGGCCCTGCTGTACGCGAGCGCCGCGCCCACGAACGGCAGCCCGAGGCCCAGCGCGTACGCGACGGCCAGGAGGGCGCCACGCGCGGCGCTGCCCTCGTTGAGCCCGAGCGCCAGCACGACGGCCAGCGTGGGCCCGATGCACGGCGTCCACCCCAGCCCGAACACCACGCCGAGCAGCGGCGCCCCGGCCAGCCCCGCGGCGGGCACCTTGTGGATGCGCACGTCGCGCATCAGCCCGGGGACGAGCCCCAGGAACGCGAGCCCGAGCAGGATGGTCAGCACCCCGAGCACCCGCGTGATGACCTCGATGTGGCCCAGCATGACCGAGCCGAGCCCGCCGAACAGCGCCCCGCTGAGCACGAACACCAGCCCGAACCCGGCCACGAACAGCACCGTCCCCAGCACCAGCCGCCCCCGCTTGGGGTCGGCGCTCATGCCGGTCACGTACGACAGGTAGCCCGGCACCAGCGGCAGCACGCACGGCGACAGGAACGACACGACCCCGGCCAGCACCGCGATCGGCACCGCGAGCAGCAGCGAGCCCGAGGCCACGACGTCACTCATCGCGCACCTTGGTCACGGTGTTGAGCAGGTCGGTGTACTTGACCGCGCCGAGCGCCCTGGCGGCGACCCTGCCCTGCTTGTCGATGATCAGGGTGGACGGGATGGCCGCCGGCGGCACCGTGCCCTGGAAGGCCAGCGCCACCTTGCCCGGCTGGTCGAAGATGTGCGGGTAGCCGGTCTTCTCGGTGCGCTCGAACGCCAGCGCGTCGGCCTGGCGGTCCTTGAAGTCGACGCCGATGAACTCCACGCCGCCGGCCTTGGTCTTGGCCGCGACCTCCTTGAGCACCGGCGCCTCCGCCCGGCACGGCCCGCACCACGACGCCCAGAAGTTGATCACCACGACCTTGCCCTTGTGCGCGGCCAGCGAGGCGGTGGCCCCGTCGAGGGTCGGCCCCTGGATCGCGGGCGCGGCCTTGCGATCGGCCGCGTCGAACACCTGCATCTTCCCGTCGCCGGCGACGAAACGGGTGTCGCCGGCCTGCGGCAGGCCGCCCTGGTTGCCCGCGCAGCCCGCGACCAGCAGACCCAGGAGGACGAGAGAGATGGACTTGGCGCGCACGGAGGAAGATCTCCTTGTACTACAACCGGTAGAGCTTGCAACTCTACCGGCGAGCCCCCTCGCTCCGGACATCAGGCCCCGGGAACGGACGGACCGGTCTGAAGCGACCCCGCCGGCTCGCTGTAGCCGATGCTGACGAGGCGGTCGCCGTCGAAGGAGAGCGTGGTGAGGCTCGCCAGCGCGCACTGCCTGCGCCGCGGGTCGTGCCAGAGCCGGCGGCCCTCGGCGGCCGACCTGATCGTCCAGATGGGGAGCTGGTGGCTGACGAGCACCACCTCGTGCCCGCGTGCGGCCGCTCTGGCGTCGTCGATCACCGACTTCATGCGCCTGACGATCGACGGGTACGGCTCGCCCCAGGACGGGCGCAGCGGGTTCCAGAAATAGCGGTAGTTGCGCGGGTTGCGCAGGATCGCCAGGCCCTGGCCCACCGGGCGGCCCTGGAGCAGGTTGCCCGCCTCGATCAGGCGCTCGTCCTGGACGACGTCGAGGCCGAGCTTCTCGGCGAGGGGCGCCGCGGTCTCGAGGGCGCGCTCGAGCGGGGAGCTGTAGATGGCGACGATGTCACGGCCGCCCACGGCCTTGGCGACCGTCTCGGCCATGAGCTTTCCCGTCTCGGACAGGTGGTAGCCCGGGAGCCTGCCGTACAGGACGCCGGCGGGATTGTGCACCTCGCCGTGGCGCAGCAGGTGGACGACGGTGGTTTCAGCCATGGTGTGGCCCAGCCTATCCGCTCCCCCTCTATGAGCAGCGTGAGGCCCGGCGGCTCAGTTGACGGCCCAGGCGTTCTCCTGCTTCCTGCTCGCCTCGGCCAGCGCCTCCACCATGGCCCTGATCGCGGGACGGCGCGCCGCGTCCGTGCGCCACACGGCGTAGATCCGCCGCGTCTGGCGCGGCATGATCGGCACGAGCCGCACGCCGTCCGGCACGCAGTCCCGGCCGAGCCGCGGCACGATCGCGCACCCCAGTCCGCCCGCCACCAGCGCGAGCTGGGTCGGGTACTCGTCGGCCATGCACGCGATCACGGGCTCCACCGAGGCGTTGCGCAGGGTGAAGACGAGCCAGTCGTGGCAGACGGTGCCGGGGGACCCGCTGATCCAATGGTCGTCGCGCAGCTGGGCGAGCTCCAGCTCCCTGCTGTGGGCCAGCGGGTGGTCGGCGGGCAGCGCGATGTCGGCCACGTCGTCGAGCAGCGTGGCCCTGGACAGGCCTTCGGGCAGGGCCATGGGCCGGTTGAGCCAGTCCTGGATGACGCCCAGGTCCAGCTCGCCCCTGGACACCTCGCGCACCACCCGCTCCGGCTCGCGCTCGCTGAGCTGGACCCACAGGTCGGGATGGCGCTCGCGGAGCGAGACGAGCGCGCCGGGCATGAGGCCGCGCACGGCGGTGGGGAAGGCCGAGATGTTCAGCCGGCCGACGACCTCGCCGCGCAGCGCCTCGAAGTCCGCCTCCGCGGTCTCGACCAGGGCGAGGATGCGCTCGGCGTGCTCGGCCAGGAGGCCGGCCGCGTCCGTGAGGCGCACGCCGCGCCCGTTGCGCTCCATGAGTCTGGCGCCGGTCTCGCGCTCCAGCTTGGCGATCTGCTGGGAGACCGCCGAAGGCGTGACCATGAGCGCGTCGGCGGCCGCGCCGACCGACCCGTAGACATGCACCGCATGAAGTGCCTTGAGCCGGTTCAAGTCCAACATGTAAGTCATCCTAAATGGTTTAGCGTAGAAAGTCTCGCTTGTCGTTGAATGTGTAGCGGATGAAAATAGATGCATGAGAATCCTTAAGACGAAGAAGCAGCAGCCGAGCTCCGTGTCCTACCTCAAGGTCCTGGCCGAGCAGGCTCGCGACCAGCGCATCCGCTACGAGAAGCCCGCTCGCTGAGTGCGGTCCCGCCACCTGGCCCTAGCCATCGGCCTCGCCGCCGTGCTTATGGTCGCGCCCGCTTCGCCACTCGTTGGCTCCTCCGTCGCTCTCTCGCGGCGAGCTCCTGCGCTCGGGGTGGGGCTTCAACTTCGTGGTCATGCAGGCCGGCCTGCGGCACTTCCCGCCGCTGCTGTACGCGGGCATCAGGTTCGCCCTGGCGGCGTTCCCCGCCCTCGTCCTGCAGACGCAGGCGATTTTCACCGTGTTGTTCGCGGCGACGCTGCTCAAGGAGCGGCTCACCGCCCGCCGCGTGCTCGGGCTGGGCGTCGCCTTCGGCGGCCTGGCCCTGGTCGCGCTCGACTTCGGGGTGTCGGGCCCGCTCGGTGCCTTCGCCCTCTGCCTGGCCGCAGCGGCCGCCTGGGGCCTCGGCAACGTGGTTCAGCGCAAGGCCGCGCCGCCCGATTCGTTCCGCTTCATGGTCTGGGTGAGCGCCTTCTCCGCGATCCCGCTCCTGCTCCTGTCGCTCTGCCTGGAGGGCGTGCCGGTGCTGGACCCGGCCGCTGAGGGCCGGCTCTCGCTCCTGTACGTGGCGTTCGTCTCCACGCTCGGCGGCTTCGGCGTCTGGGGCTGGCTCCTGCGCCGGTACGACGCCTCAACGGTGGCGCCGTACACGCTGCTGGTGCCGGTGTTCGGCATGTCGTCGGCGGCGCTGGTGACCGGCGAGCCGATCTCCTGGCCGAAGCTGGTGGCGGCGGCCCTGGTCATCTCGGGCGTCCTGTACGCGGGCACGAAGCCCCGCCGCGCACTCGCCACCACCACCTCTTAGAGCACGGCGGCAGCCGCCTTCGCCGCCGCGGGCAGCGCCTCGGCCACGCGGCTCAGCGCCTCCTCGTCGTGGGAGGCCGACAGGAACCACGCCTCGTACGCCGACGGCGGCAGATAGACACCCTGGTCGAGCATCGCGTGGAAGAACGCGGTGAACGCGGCCGTGTTCTGCGTCTTGGCCTCGGCGAAGTTCGTCACCTCGGCGTCCGTGAAGAAGATCGAGAACAGGTTGCCCGCCCGCTGCAGCCGGTGCGGCACCCCGGCGGCCGACAGCGCCTCGGAGGCCGCGTCGCCGACGGCGAGGGCCGCGGCGTCCACGCGCGCGTAGGCCTCGGCGTCCAGGGCGCGCAGCGTGGCCAGGCCGGCCGCGCAGGCCAGCGGGTTACCGGACAGCGTCCCCGCCTGGTAGACGGGGCCCTCGGGCGCGAGCAGGGCCATCACCTCGGCCCGTCCCCCGAAGGCCGCGGCGGGCAGGCCGCCGCCCATGACCTTCCCGAACGTCATCAGGTCGGCCTCCACCGGCTCCAGGCCGTACCAGCCCGCGGGCGAGACGCGGAACCCCGTCAGCACCTCGTCGACGATGAGCAGCGCGCCGTGGGCCGTGCACAGCTCGCGCAGGCGCGCGTTGAACCCGTCCTTGGGCGGGACGATCCCCATGTTCGCCGGGCAGGCCTCCGTGATCACGCACGCGACCTCGGCCTCCGCGAAGGCCGCCTCGACGGCCTCGATGGAGTTGTACGGCAGCACGATCGTGTCCGCCGCCGACGCCCCGGTCACGCCCGGCGTGTCGGGCAGCCCGAACGTCGCCACCCCGGACCCGGCCGCGGCCAGCAGCGCGTCGACGTGCCCGTGGTAGCACCCGGCGAACTTGATCACCTTCGACCGCCCGGTGAACCCCCTGGCCAGCCGCACCGCGCTCATCGTCGCCTCGGTGCCCGAGCTGACCAGCCGCACCTTCTCGACCGGCGCCACCCTGGCGACGATCTCCTCGGCCAGCTCGACCTCGCCGGGGGTGGCGGTGCCGTAGGAGAACCCGTGGGCCACCGCCCCGGACACGGCCTCGACGACCGCGGGGTGCCGGTGCCCGAGGATCATGGGGCCCCAGGAACACACCAGGTCGACGTACCGGTTGCCGTCGACGTCGGTGATGTGGGGGCCCTGGCCGGAGACCATGAAGCGCGGCGTCCCGCCGACCGCGCCGAACGCGCGCACCGGCGAGTTGACACCCCCTGGCACGATCCGGCGGGCGCGGGCGAACAGGTCCTCGGAGTTCTGTGTACGGCTCACCCGACCCAGGTTAGCCGGGACGCACAGCGGTCTCCGGAGCGGGCACCACGAGGGCCGCGCTCAGTCGGCCAGCCACTCCAGGATGCGCAGCGGGTCGGGCAGCGGCTGCCCGTTCGGGGGCCGGAGCCAGGAGACGGGCTGCCCCGTGGGGAGGGTCGAGGGGGGCGCGAGCACGTAGCTGTCGCGGCAGTGCCACCGCAGCCCCGGCGTGTCGTCGATCGTGGCGGGATCGCAGTCGAGCTGGCACGACCACCACTCGTCCTCGTCCTCCGGATTGCCCCGCGTGGCCACATAAAACAGGACCCGGTCGCCGTTGGCGGCGACCGGGCCCGGGTGTGCTCCGGCGTTGTCGATCCGGGTGAGGGCCGACAGGCCGATGGCGAGCGGTACGTCGAAGACGTCGAACACGCGTCCGGTGGGCAGGATCACGTTGGCCTCGGGCTCGACCTGCCACCAGCGCGTCAGCAGCGCCGTGTCCGTCGTGGCCTGCAGGTGCCAGGCGGGCGAGAGCGGATGGGCGCCCGGGTCGGGACAGCCGAGGCGGTCGCAGGAGCAGGCGCGCGGCCCGTGACGCAGCGGATAAGCCCCCGGCACGACGGGCCACCCCATGGCGGCGTATTCGAGCACGGTGCCGATGCGTGTCGGCCGCGACCGTTTTCTGGTACGCCGAGCCAGTGGTACCCCCACCATTGGTGTCTCCCGTCGAGTCCCCACAGTGCCTGAAGAGGTCCCGGCTCCGGGCAGCAGCCATACGCGCCACGCGGGACACACCAGCACTTGTCATCGCACTCTAACGCACACGCCCCACGAGTTGACGGGAAACCCCTTGGTTAGCCGCGATGGATCCGCAGCGTAGCGAGGACATCCATCGCGGCACCGCGAGCGGAAGCTCGCCAATCAGATGCGCGATGGATCCGCAGCGTAGCGAGGACATCCATCGCGGCACGCGAGCGGAAGCTCGCCAATCAGATGCGCGATGGATCCGCGGCGAAGCGAGGACGTCCAGAGCGGAAACCCGCCGATCAGATGCGCCGTGCCACTTCCGTCGCCCAGTACGTGAGGATCATGTCGGCCCCGGCGCGCTTGATCGCGACCAGCGATTCGGTGATCATGCGGTCCCGGTCCACCCAGCCGTTGGCCGCGGCCGCCTCGATCATGGCGTACTCGCCGCTCACCTGGTACGCCGCCACCGGGACGTCCACCTCGTCACGCACGCGGGTGATGACGTCGAGGTAGGCCCCCGCCGGCTTGACCATGACGGCGTCGGCGCCCTCGGCGAGGTCGAGCCGGACCTCGCGCAGCGCCTCCTCCAGCGGCCCGGCGGGGTCCTGCTGGTGGGTGCTGCGGTCGCCGAACTGCGGCGCGCACTCGGCGGCTTCGCGGAACGGCCCGAAGAAGGCGGACGCGTACTTCACCGAATAGGACAAAATCGGGACATTTTCATAACCGGCCCCGTCCAGGGCGGAGCGGATCGCCCCCACCTGGCCGTCCATCATCCCGCTCGGCGCCACCATCTGCGACCCCGCGGCGGCCTGGGCCACCGCGATCGAGGCGTAGCGCTCCAGCGTGGCGTCGTTGTCCACGTCGCCGGACGGGGTGAGGATCCCGCAGTGCCCGTTGTCGGTGAACTCGTCGAGGCAGGTGTCGGCCATGACCACGACCGCGTCGCCGACCTCGGCGTTCACGTCACGCAGCGCCACCTGCAGGATCCCGTCGGGATCGTCGGCGGCCGAGCCCCGCGCGTCCTTCACCGCGGGGATCCCGAACAGGATGATCCCGCCGACGCCCGCCTCCGCCGCCTCGTGCGCGGCCTTGCGCAGCGAGTCGCGGGTGTGCTGGAAGACGCCCGGCATCGAGGCCACGGGGTGCGGCTCGGCGAGGCCCTCCTTGACGAAGGCGGGCAGGATCAGGTCGGCGGCGTGCAACCTGGTGCCCGCCACCATCCGGCGCAGGGCGGGGCTGCGACGCAGCCGCCGCAGCCGGGCCACAGGGTACTGCGCGGTCATACGCCACTCCTCAATCGCGAGAACGCGAAGACTAAGAATTCACCTGGCTCTTCTCCTGGCGCCCCGGCGGTTCTGCGACGGCCGGCGCGGCGTGTCGCCCGCCGCCAGCGCCGCCTGGCGCTGCTTGGCCCCGTACTCGGCCACCGCGGCGGCCAGGGCGGAGGCCGACGGCTTGTCGGCCATCACGTCGACCCGGAGCCCGAACTCCTCGGCCGTCTTGGCCGTCTGCGGCCCGATGACGGCGATCACCGTGACGTTGTGCGGCTTGCCCGCGATGCCCACCAGGTTGCGCACGGTGGACGAGGACGTGAAGAGCACGGCGTCGAAGCCGCCGCCCTTGATCGCCTCACGGATGGGCGCGGGCGGCGGCGCGGCCCGCACGGTGCGGTACGCGGTGACGTCGTCGCACTCCCAGCCCAGCTCGGTGAGCCCGGCCACCAGCGTGTCGGTGGAGATGTCGGCCCGCGGCAGCAGCACCCGGTTGATCGGGTCGAGCATCGAGTCGTACGGCGGCCACTCGGCCACCAGCCCCTCGGAGGACTGCTCCCCCGACGGCAGCAGGTCGGGCTTGACCCCGAACTCGACCAGGGCCTGCGCGGTCGCCTCGCCCACGGCCGCCACCTTGAGCCCGGCGAAGGCCCGCGCGTCGAGGCCGTACTCCTCGAACTTCTCGCGCACCGCCTTGACCGCGTTGGCGCTGGTGAAGGCCACCCACTCGTAGCGGCCCGTGACGAGCCCCTTGATGGCGCGGTCCATCTGCTGCGGCGTGCGGGGCGGCTCGACC
The DNA here is from genome assembly GCF_053590415.1 of Nonomuraea sp. NPDC003201. NCBI lineage: Bacteria > Bacillati > Actinomycetota > Actinomycetes > Streptosporangiales > Streptosporangiaceae > Nonomuraea > Nonomuraea sp. NPDC003201. The sequence continues at coordinate 89,516 of NZ_JBSFTC010000007.1, read as the reverse complement.
GAGATGGTCGGCACCTCCTCGGGCACCGCGCCGTACGCGACGAGCTGCTCGGACAGGCTGCGCGACTGCTCCTTGGTGCGGGGCACCAGCACCCGCCAGCCGAACAGCGGCTTGGTCTCGAACCACGACAGCTTGTCACGCAGCCCCACGGCCTCGCCGACCACGATGAGCGCCGGCTCGGTGAACCCGGCGTGCTTGAGGTCGGGCTGGAGCCGGCCGAGCGAGGACACGACGGTGTACTGCTCGGTGGTGGTGCCGCCGCTGCTGACCGCGACGGGCGTGGTGTCGGGCTTGCCGCCCGCGATGAGCGCCTTGCCGATGGCCACGGCGTCGCCGATGCCGTTGTAGATCACCAGGGTGCCGCGGCAGGCGGCGTGCGCGGCCCAGTCCTGGTCCTGCGCGGCGTCCACGACCCGGAACTCGGGGACGGCGCTCGCGGCCGGGATGCCCGCATAGGTGAGGACGGCGGTCGCGGGCGGCACGCCGGGAACGATCTCGAAGTCCACCTCCGCCGCGGCGCAGGCCGCGACCTCCTCGGTGATCGAGGAGAACAGCATCGGGTCGCCCTCGCACAGGCGCACCACGAGCTGCCCGTGCTTGGCCCGCTTGACCAGGTCGTCCTCGACGACCTCGACGCCTTCGCGGCAGTGGCGCAGCAAGGGGCGGTGTTCTTCGTCGCCGAGCACCACGGCGTCGGCCTTGGCGAGCAGCTCGGCGGCGCGGAGCGTGAGCAGGTTGGGATCGCCGGGCCCCGCGCCCACGAAGGCGACGAATCCGGAGGTTGGACTATCGGAGCTCAATGGGAATGCTCCCCCATCAATCTGTCGGCTCCTTCGGCGATCATCTCGGCCACCAGGAGGCGGCCCAGGTTCGCGGCCTCCGAAGGAGATCCGGCGGTGGACTTGCGGACCGCCTCGCGGCCGTCGATGGCGACGACCACGGCGGTCAGGTTCAGAGTGTGCCCGTCATCGGCCGCGAAAGCACCCACCGGAGCGGCGCAACCAGCCTCGAGAGCCGCCAGCACGGCTCGCTCGGCGGTCACCGCGGAGCGCGTGCGCGGGTCGTCGAGAACACTCAGGAACTCGATGAGGTCGGCCCTGTCGGACCTGCACTCCACGGCCAGCGCGCCCTGACCGGGAGCCGGCAGCAACTCCTCCACCTCGAAGATCTGTGCGATTTCGGCGTCACGGCCGATCCTGGTCAGGCCGGCCGAGGCCAGCACGACCGCGTCGAGCTCACCTGAGGTTACCTTGCCGATACGCGTGTCGGCGTTGCCGCGGATCGGGACGTACTCCAGGTCGGGCCGGAGCGCGCTCAGCATGGCGATCCGGCGCGGCGATCCGGTGCCGACCCGGGCGCCGGGCGCCAGGTCTGCGAACTTGCGCGGGCCGACCAGCGCGTCGCGGTGGTCGTGCCGGGCCGGGATCGCCGCCAGCGTGAAGCGCGGGTCCTGCTTGGTCGGCAGGTCCTTCAGCGAATGGACGGCGAAGTCGACCTCGTCCTCCATGAGCTTGTCGCGCAGCGCGCTGACGAACACGCCCGTGCCGCCGAGCTGCGCGAGGTGGGCCTTGGTCACGTCGCCGAAGGTCGTGACGCCCACCAGTTCGACCGCGCGCCCGGTGAGCCGCGTGTAGTCGTCGGCCACCATCTGGGACTGCGTGGTGGCCATCAGGCTCCGGCGCGTCCCCAGCCGCAGAGCTCCCGACATCACAGCTCCACCTCCCTCACGGCCTCGGGCATCTTCGGATCGAGATTGAACAGCTCACGCAGCGCTTCCGCATAATGATCGCCGCCTGGGCAGGTGGCGAGTTGCTTGACACGCACGGTGGGCTCGTGGAGCAGCTTGTCGACGACCCGCTGCACGGTCATGGCGACCTCGTCGCGCGCCTTCTCGTCGAGGTCGGGCACCCGCATGAGCAGGCGGCCGAGCTCCGACTCGACCACGCTCGCCGCCTTGCTGCGCAGCGCCACCACGGTCGGGGTGACCTTGGCGGCCCGCTCCGCGTCGAGGTAGGCGCGCAGCTCCTCGGCCACGAGCGCGCGGACGGACTCGACGGCGTCGCCGCCGCGGGAGCCGATCCCGGACTCCTGGATGGTCTCCAGATCCACCAGCGTGACGCCGGGGACGGCCCGGACGCCCGGGTCGATGTCGTGCGGCAGCGCCAGGTCCAGCAGGAACGCGGGCCGGCTCAGCATGTCGGCCGTGATGACGTGGCGCCCGGCGCCCGTGCAGGTGATGACGATGTCGGCCCCGGCCAGCTCGTCGGCCACGGCGGCGAAGCCCACCGCCCGGCCGCCGACGGACTCGGCCAGCCGCGCGCCGCGCTCGTACGTACGGTTGGCCACCACGATGTCGGTGACCCCGGCGCGCGCCAGCGTGGCGGCGGCCAGCGAGCTCATGGAGCCCGCCCCGACCACCAGCGCCCGCCGCCCGGCCAGGTCACCCGCCAGGGCCAGGCCGGCGGAGACGAGGGAGGCGCCCGCCTTGTCGATGCCGGTCTCGTGGTGCGCCCGCTTGCCGACCCGCAGCGCCTGCTGGACCAGCTCGTTGAGGGTGGCGCCGACGGTGCCGTGGCGCTGCGCCAGCTTGAGCGCCTGGCGGACCTGGCCGAGGATCTGGCCCTCGCCCAGGACCATGGAGTCGAGCCCGCACACCATGGAGAACAGGTGCTCGACGGCCCGCTCCTCGTAGTGCACGTAGAGGTGCGGCGTCAGCTCCTCGACCGGGACGCCCGAGTGGACGCCGAGCAGGCCGCTGACGGCGGTGACGGCGGCGTGGAAGCGGTCGACCGTGACGTAGACCTCGACCCGGTTGCAGGTCGAGACCACCATGGCCTCCGCGACGCAGGGATCCTGCTGCACGTCGTACAGGAGTTTGGCGAGCGCGTCACCCGTGATCGAGACGCGCTCCAAAAGCGCCACCGGAGCGGTCCGGTGGCTGAGTCCGATAGCCAGAACACTCATTGACTGTCCACCGCCATGAGTGGCCCCCCAGCCTTGCGTTGCTCGTGGAACGCGAGAATCTGCAGTTCGATAGATAGGTCGACTTTACGGACATCGACGCCGTCCGGGACGGAAAGCACAACTGGGGCGAAGTTCAGGATGCTGGTCACGCCCACGGAAATCACACGATCGCACACTTCCTGCGCCGCTGCCGCCGGTGTCGCCAGAACCACGATCGAGACTCCACGCCGCTTGATGACGGCTTCCAGTTCGTCGATGTGCTCAACATTCAACCCCGCGATGGTGTCGCCCACGACTCCGGGGTCGGCGTCCACGAGCGCGGCGACGCGGAAGCCCCTGGAGACGAAGCCGCCGTAGTTGGCCAGCGCGCGGCCGAGGTTACCGACTCCGACGATCGCGACCGCCCAGTCTTGCGTCAGGCCGAGCTCGCGGGAGATCTGGTAGACGAGGTACTCGACGTCATAGCCTACGCCGCGCGTGCCGTACGAGCCGAGGTGTGACAGATCCTTGCGGAGCTTGGCCGAGTTGACGCCGGCGGCGACGGCCAGGTCCTCGGAGCTGACGGTCGCGATGCCCCGCTCGGCCATCCCGTGCAGCGCCCGGAGGTACAGCGGAAGCCTGGCGACCGTCGCCTCGGGTATGCCGCGGTCACGGGGCTGGGACGGGCTCTTCACGTGCCGGAGCTCCAGGGGACGGGCGGTGTGGGGACCGCGTGAACGGAATCGAACCGTCTTTCAGGTTAATCCCTTTGTGAACCGATGCACAAAGTCGCGGCGGTAGCGTGTGCCCATGCATCGCATCACGTTGCTCGGGAAGCCCGGCTGTCACCTGTGTGAGGACGCGCGAGAGATCATCGCCAAGGTGGCGGGCGAGCTCGGGGTGCCGTGGGAGGAGATCAGCATCGAGTCCTCCGAGGAGCTTCAGGAGAAGTACGGGGAGATGATCCCGGTCACACTGATCGACGGCGTGCAGCACGACTTCTGGCGGGTCGACGAGACCCGCCTGCGGGCGGCCCTCAGTACGTGACCGTCGGGAGCGGCACCACCTTCGCGGCGTTGACGTTGAGCTCGATGACGTTGGTGGCCAGCACCATCGCCTGCCGCTCGTTGACGAACCTCTCGACGTGGGGCTGGCGCTGGTGGTCGCGGTAGGCGACCTCGTCGCGGTAGAGCTCGTAGACGATGCGCTGCAGGGGGGCCGACTTGACCGCGTGGCAGGCGTACACGAGCGTGTCGGGCTCGCCGCGGCGCACGGCCTCGACGGTCGCCTCGGCCAGCCGGTCGAACGCCTCCCCGGCCCCGTCCATGATCGTGAAGACGGTGAGCAGGCCGTAGATGGTCGGCGAGGGCTTGCCGGAGCCGGGCTGCTGTTGCTGTTGCTGGGCGGGCGAGAACAGCTCGGCGCCCGGGTAGACCGCGCCGGTCCCCGGCATCGCGAAGTCGGGGCGCTGCGGCGGCGCCTGGGCGGCGGGCGGCGCGCCGTTCATGATGTAGCCGGTCGAGGGCCCCGAGTCGGGCGGCGGTGACATGCGCGCGGCGTAGTCGACCCCCTGGTCGCCCGCGCGGTATTCGGCCACCAGATCGCCCAGGCCCGACGACCTGCGCGGTGGGGAGGGCGGGAGCCCGGGACCGCCGGGAACGGGCTCAGGCATGCCTCTGGGGCCCGGCGGGGGCTGCATGGGCGCCTCGTCGCGGAACATGGGGCGCTCGTCGTGGTGCTGCGCGCGCTCCTCGCGACGCTGAGAGCGATCGTCCCGGCGCGAAGGCCGCTCGTCGCGGTCGGAGTCGAAATCGTCCTCGTCGTCGTCCTCGTACGGCGCCAGGGGCCGCAGCACGGTGTACCAGACGGCCGCCGCGGCGACGGCGAGCAGCGCCGTGGTGAACAGCGCCGGCACCGTGAACCTCATCGCGCCCACGAGCGCCATCCCCGAGGGGACGATGACCGCCGACGCGTGCAGGTTGTCGGTGTCGTATTCGTCACCCTGGCGCCACTTGATCCCCGCCACGACGAGCATGCCGAGCATGGTCAGGACGGCGACGACGTGCACGCCGAGCAGCAGCTTGTCGGGGATGATCGCCCAGAAGTTGGCGGCCGTCGGCAGCGACTTGCCCATCTCCTCGCTCTTGAGCGGGTCGAAGATGAGGATGGCCACCGACACGACCGTCAGGGCGATGCCGATCAGCCATGCGAGGAATCTCGGCGGCGCCTTCTCCCCCAGCAGCTGGACCATGCCGACGGCCAGCCAGAGCGGCGCCAGCAGCGATCCCGTGATCTGGTAGATCCGGAACGTGACCGAGCCGAACCCGAAGACGTAGCCGATGCCGATCACGGCCAGTGACAGGCAAAGAGACACGACTGCAACGGTCCAGGCGATCAACCACCCCTCAGGCTCGTCGCGAAGTCGTTGAATCAGGGCGCCCACCGCGATCGCGGCCAGGAGCGCACCGGCGAAAGCTATGACAGCAACGAGGATCTCCATGATGACTCCAATGCTGCCGGACGAACCTCCCAGACCGGTAGCCGAAGAGGGAACGGGTCGGGAGACACGGTATCTGCCGATTACGCCTAGTCATGCCAGCACGCTGTGGATTGTGGAATTTCCGGTTGATTTCTAGAGTGTTCGAGCACGCCGCACCCCTTACCCCTAGGGATACCGGATGCCTGACTCGTCACCGTTCGCCGGGCTGCTTGCGCCAACGGTCGCTGTGCCTGCCCGGACGGGCGAGCCCGCCGTGCGCGAAGAAGTGCCCGACGACATTCGCACGCTGGTGCTGCATGCCAAAAGTGGCTGCACCGATTCCTTTGGCACGCTCTACGACCGGTATGTGGATCTCGTCTACCGCTACATCTACTTCCGGGTGGGATCGCACCAATTAGCCGAAGACCTCACCAGCGAGACCTTCCTGCGCGCGCTGCGCAGGATCGGCGACTTCACGTGGCAGGGACGCGACTTCGGCGCGTGGCTCGTGACCATCGCCAGAAATCTGGTCACCGACCACTTCAAGTCCGGTCGCTACCGGCTGGAGATCCCGACGGGCGAGATCATCGACGTACCGCTCGACGGCTCGCACATCCCTGAGAACGCCGTGGTCAACGCGATCATCAACGACAGGGTGCTGCGTGCCGTACGAGATCTCAATCCCGAGCAGCAGGAGTGTGTGGTCCTGCGCTTTTTGCACGGCCTCTCGCTCGCGGAAACCGCGCTGATCATGGGGAAGAAGAGTGGAGCGATCAAAGCGCTGCAGTTCCGCGCCGTCCGGGCGCTGGCCAGGGCACTTAAGCACGATCTGGCGTAACTTCCCCCATCCGCATCTCGTTAGTCAGATGTCACTGCCGGATCAGTCAGGGAGCTGTCATGGGTAGGGCGCGCAGGGAGCGGGAGCTCGTGCTCGAGCACCTCGCGGAGCTGCGCAGCCTGCCGCTCGGGGGCATGCCCGAGCCCGCCTTCCGCGAGCGGCTGCGCGCGGAGATCCTGTCCGGCGCGCTCCTGGAAGCGCCCGAGCCGGAGGCACCCGCCCGCCGCCGTCCGGCGCGCCGGCGGCCGCTGCTGCCGCAGCTGGCCACGCTGGGGCTGGCGGCGGTCTTGATGATCTCCTCCTTCGCCACGTACCGGTCGGTGCCGGGAGACTCCCTCTACCCGCTCAAGCGCGCCGCGGAGAGCACGCTCGTACGCCTCAGCAGCGACGACGCCGAACGCGGCGAACGCGAGCTCGACTCGGCCAAGACCCGGGCCAGGGAGGTCGCCACCCTGCTCGGCTCGGCCGAGGACGGCCCGCTGGTCGGCAGGACGCTGAAGGACATGGAGGAGTCGACGCGCTCGGGCATCAGCAGGCTGGAGCGGGCGGAGCCGCGCTCCCCTAAGATCAAGACCTTCGCCCGCGACCAGAAGAAGGTGGTCGGGCCGATACTCACGCAGCTCGACGACTCACAACTTGCCCAGGCGGAGGGATACCTTGACTACATCGAGGGTCTGGTCGCGCCTGACTAGGAAAGTAAGCTGAGCGCCATGTGGCGGCTAATTCGACGAGGACACGAGGTGGCGCCCGAGGCCGCCGGCGAGGCCGCGGCGCAGGCGGCGGCCACCGTCGCGCCGGTCGAGCCGGACCTGCAGGCGGCGGCGTTCTTCGACGTCGACAACACGATGATGCGCGGGGCCTCGATCTACCACTTCGCCAGGGGGCTGGCGACGCGGGGCATGTTCACGACGTCCGACCTGATGAAGTTCGCGGTCGGGCAGGCCGTGTTCAGGCTGCGCGGCAACGAGAACCCCGAGCACATCGCGGTCGCCAGGGAGACGGCGCTGGCGTTCGTGGCGGGGGCCAAGGTCGACGACGTCGTACGACTCGGCGAGGAGATCTACGACGAGGTCATGGCCGACCGCATCTGGGGCGGCACCCGTTCCCTCGCCCAGAGCCACCTGGACGCGGGCCAGCGCGTCTGGCTCGTCACCGCCACCCCCGTGGAGCTGGCCCGCGTCATCGCGCAGCGGCTCGGCCTGACCGGCGCCCTCGGCACGGTCGCGGAGACCCGTGACGGGATCTACACGGGACGCCTGGTGGGCGACCTCCTGCACGGTCCCGCCAAGGCGGAGGCGGTGCGGGCCCTGGCCCGCCGCGAGGGGCTCGACCTGACCCGCTGCACGGCCTACAGCGACTCGGCCAACGACCTGCCGATGCTGTCCCTGGTGGGCTCGGCGGTGGCCATCAACCCGGACAGCGAGCTGCGGGAGCACGCCAGGAAGCACGACTGGCCCATCAAGGACTTCCGCACCGGCCGCAAGGCCACCCTGACGGCCCTGCCCATCGCGGCCGGCGTGGGCGCCATTGCCGGCGGGATCGCCGCCGGCATCGCCCTCCGCCGCCACTACCGCAACTCGATCTAGCCGTTACGGCGAGTCGTCACCCTCCGAGGCGTTTGAAGAGCTTTTCGGCCTCCGGTTGGCTCCACTGCAGGCGGTTCTTGTCCTCCGGATACGGCTCCCACGGGACCGTCGTGAGGTCCAGCTTGGTGCCCGACAGCTCGGTGGCCAGCTCGTACATCGACTCCAGGTTCAGATCGGTCTTGACCGACTCGCGCACCATCTCCAGGAACGGCTTGAGCCGCTCGGGCGAGGACAACCCCGACCGGGCCTTCTTCAGCATCGCCAGCACGAGGGTCTGCTGCCGCTTCACCCGCTGGATGTCCGACCCGTCGCCGTAGTGCCGCAGCCGCACGTAGCCCAGCGCGGCCTCCCCGTTCAGCAGGTGCTTGCCGGCCGACAGCTTGAGCTTCGACGCCTTGTCGTCCACGGCCTTGGGCAGCGTGACCTCGACGCCCCCCAGCGCGTCCACCATGCCCTTGAAGCCCGAGAAGTCCACCTCCACCGAGTGCTGGATCCGCAGCCCGGTCAGAGACTCCAGCGTGCGCTTGAGACAGCCCGCCCCGCCGGTGTCGTACGCGGAGTTGATCATGTCGACCCTGGAGGGCGACGAGCCGCAGCGGGGGATCGTGACCATCGAGTCGCGCGGGACGCTGACGACGGTGGCGCGGCCGCGGTCGGCCGGGACGTGCACGATCATGATGGTGTCGGACCGCCTGCCGCCACCGCCGTCCTGTCTGGCCAGCAGCGGGCCGTACTTGGCGTTGCCGTCGCCCACACGGGTGTCGGAGCCGATCACCAGCACGTTCCGCGCGCCGCTCATGTCCACGCTCTGCGAACCGGCGGGCGGCGCCGCCGTGTGCCGACCGCTGACGAGCACGGCGGGCACGGCGACGGCACTCGCCGTGGCCACCGCGACCAGTCCCGCCGTCCACCAGCCGCCCCACCGGCGGCGGGGACGCGCGCGCAGCAGGCGGTCGCGCTGGCGGACGAGCGTCGCGGGCGGCTCGTGCCCGATCTCCTCCCCGAGGTCCCGGAGCAGCTTCAGGTCGTCCATCGTCACTCCTCCTCCATGGGGTTGGTGTCGCCGAGTGCGGCCCGCACCTTCCGCCTGCCCCTGTTGAGGCGGGAGCGCACGGTCCCGATGGGGATGCCGAGCGCCCGCCCGACCTCCTCGTACGTGAGATCGCCCCAGGCGATGAGCAGCAGCACGTCCCGGTCCTTGGCGGGCAGCGCCGCGAGGGCCCCTGCCAGCTCGGCGCGGACGGCCTGGGCGGTGACCCCGGCGGCCACCCGGTCCGCGGGCGACTCCACGTCGGAGTCGACAGGGGCGCGCAGGAGGGCCCGGTAGCGGGCCGCCTCCTTGCGGTGGTGCCGGGAGATGAGCTTGGTGAGAATGCCGAAGAGCCACGGCCGGGCGTCCGGGTACGCCAGGTCGTAGCTCTTCCTGCGTGAGAAGGCGACCAGGAACGTCTCGCCGACGAGGTCCTCGGCCGGCTCTGGGCCGAGGCGTTTGGAGACGTACCGGTAGAGCATCGCGGAGTAGCGGTCGAAGAGCTCGGCGAACGCCTCGGGTTCGGTCCACGAGGCGCTCACGAGCTCCGCATCCGCACCCCTGGTGGCGGGTTGCGTGATCATCTCCGCCCTTCTTTGGGGGGATCGGTCACGGATGTCTTGCCACAACCCGCCCAGAGGGTTCACAGCTCCTTGAGCTGACCCCCGTCGATCACGAACTCGGCGCCGGCGGTGCTGCCGGAGCGAGGCGACGCGAGCAGGGCGATCGCGTCGGCGACCTCCTGCGGGTGGACGAGCCGACCCGTGACCATCTTCATCATGGTGGGCGCGACCTCGTTGATCACGCTCTCCTTGTCGGAGCCGGCCATGCCCGCGAAGACCTCGGCCGCGCCGCCCTCCTTGGTCCACCAGTCCGTCAGCACCGCGCCGGGCATCACCGTGTTGACCCTGACGCCCTGGGGCCCGTACTCCTCCGAGAGGGACTTGGTGAGCTGGTTGACGGCCGCCTTGGCGGCGCCGTAGTCGACGTTGACGGGGCCGGCCTGCCTGCTCATGGTGGAGGAGACGTTGACGATCGAGCCGCCGCCCCGCTCCAGCATGACGGGCAGGGCCGCCCGGATCATGCGGACGACCGCGAACAGGTTGAACTCGAACATGGCCGCCCAGTCCTCGTCGGAGGGCGTCAGGAACCCGGCGCGCGGCAGCGTCGCCCCGGGCGGCGGACCGCCGGCGTTGTTGACCAGGATGTCCACCCCGCCGAACTCCTCCACGGCCCGCGCCACGACCCGCGCGGGCGCCTCGGGGTCCATCAGGTCCACGGGCACGTGCACGACCTTGTCGGGCCACTCGTCCGTACGGGTCCGCGAGGCCGCCACGACATGGGCGCCCTCCTCGGCCAGGGTGGTGGCCACGGCCAGTCCGATGCCCTTGGACGCGCCGGTGACGACGGCGACGCGGCCGGAAAGCTGAAGATCCATGGGATTCCTCCCGATGTTCGGCGAATTTGTCTTTGTCGCCCGTAGAACACCGGAGGCACCACGCAGGTTTCACACGAAGGGCGGGAAGGCGTGCCCTCGGCGCAATCGCAGCTCGTTGAGCATCTGCTGGATGACCTCGCGTACGTGGTCGGTGAGGTTGAAGACCAGCATCGGGTCGTCGGCCGCGGCCGGCTCGTACTCGTCGGTGCGGATCGGCTCGCCGAACTCGATCATCCACTTGGACGGCAGCGGCACCAGCCCGAGCGGCCCGAGCAGCGGGAAGAACGGCGTGATCGGCAGGTAGGGCAGCCCGAGCATCCTGGCCAGGAACTTCAGATCGCCGACCTTGGGATAGATCTCCTCGGCCCCGACGATCGCGGTGGGCACGATCGGCACCCCCGCGCGGATGGCCGAGGCCACGAAGCCGCCGCGGCCGAAGCGCTGCAGCCGGTAGCGGTCGCCGAACGCCTTGCCGACGCCCTTGAAGCCCTCGGGGAACACCCCGACCAGCTCACCCTTGCGCAGCAGCCGGTCGGCGTCCTCGGGGCAGGCCAGCGTGTGGCCGGTCTTGCGGGCCAGGTGGCTGAGCACCGGGAGCTGGTAGACCAGGTCGGCGCCGAGCAGCCGCAGCGGCCGGGCCGCCTCGTCGTGCAGGGCCACCTGGAGCATCAGCGCGTCGACCGGCAGCGTGCCCGAGTGGTTGGCGACGACCAGCGCCCCGCCCTCGTCGGGGATGTTCTTCAGCTCGACCGTCTCCACCCTGAACCAGTCGGTGTAGAGCGGCCTGATCAGCTCCAGGACCACCTTGTCGGTCAGCTCGGCGTCGTAGCCGAACTCGTCGACCTCGTAGTCGCCGTCGACGCGCCTGCGCAGGAAGGCCAGCAGCCTGGCCACCCGATCGGGCTCCTCGAACGACGGCGCCGCGCTGATCGGGATCACCACGGCGTCCTGTTGTTCCTGGGGAACGCTCAACTGCGCACACCTCCGAGCGGGTGCAGGCCGTGCGAGCGCAAGAAGTCGTCGAACGCCGCCCCGGTCGTGAACTTGGGCTTCCATCCGAGCGCCGCCTCCAGCGCGGAGGTGTCGACCGCGCGCCCATGGCACATCAGCCTGACCTGCTCGGGCGAGTATTCGACCAGCCCGATCCTGCGTACGGCGTTGCCCAGCACCTTGAACGCGGGCGAGGGCAGCGGCATCGAAGGCCGGCCCGCCCGCCTGGCGCACTGCGACAGCAGCAGCACGCCTGCCCCGGCCACGTTGAACGTGCCGGGGTGCTCCTCCGTCGCCATCCGGCGCAACACCTCGACCGCGTCGTCCTCGTGGATGAACTGCAGTCGCGGGTCGAAGCCGAACACGGTCGGCAGCACCGGCTGGGAGAAGTAACGAGTCAGCGGCGAGTCGACGCCGGGACCCATGAAGTTGGCAAAGCGCAGCATCGACACCGTCACGTCGGGACGTCGCCGGGCGAAGCCCCGGACGTAGCCCTCGACCTCGACAGCGTCCTTGGCGTAGCCGTGGGTGGGGCCGTCGTGGGGCTCCAGGTCCTCGGTGAACACCGCGGGATCCCGCGGCGACGAGCCGTAGACGGCGGTGGTGGAGCGGACCACCACGCGCCGCACGGTCGCCGACCGCTGGCAGGCACCGAGCAGTTGCATGGTGCCGATCACGTTGTGCTCTTTCATGGCTGCCCTGCCACCGCTCCTCGACGGAGCGCTGACCAGGCTCATGTGCACAACGGTGTCGATGTCGGCAGCCGCGATCACCTGAGCGATGTCAGGGCTGCGCAAATCCACCCGAACGAACTCAGTCCGGCCGAGAGAGATGCCGCCGTCCCGTGTTAGCCAGGGGGGCGGCACGGTGTCAACTCCTATGACGCGGCTGATGTCCGGGTCGGACGAGAGAATGCTCGCCACCCGGGCGCCGATATGGCGCGAGACTCCGGTGACCAGCACGGTGTGGGTCATCAGCGCCTCGCAGCTGCGTAAGTTACTTCTTGTTACGCCGCTGGATGCGCGTCTTCTTGAGCAGCTTGCGGTGCTTCTTCTTAGCCATCCGCTTGCGGCGCTTCTTGATCACAGAGCCCACGGGACCCCCAGGTACTGATAGCAAGTCTGACCGGAGTGCGAGCGCACACCGGCTCACAGACTACCGGCGATCGACGGTGGATCGCCCCACCGGGGGGTGAGAGCCCGGTCGCGCCTTCCGGCGGCCGGGCCCCTCCCGGGACAGCTTTCACGACATTCACGACATGACGGGTCACGTCGCTACTTCAGCCTGCCTCGATGTAGGCCTCCCGCAGATAGTCGTGTACCGCCTGCTCAGGCACCCTGAACGACCGGCCGACACGGATGGCCGGCAACTCGCCAGAGTGGACGAGCCGGTACACCGTCATCTTGGACACCCTCATGACCGTCGCCACTTCCGCGACGGTCAGGAACTTCACCTCACTGAGAGGTCTTTCGCCTGCACCCATCGGACGCCTCTTCCGCACGTGTTTCCGGGTTATCCCCACTGGTGCCATTGCTCACGCACGTGTACTGCCGTCAGCGTAAGTCGGGACTCCGGGTGCGCAAACCCCCTAGTTTCTCAGTCGCCGGAGCCGCCTGTCAGCCGAACCAGCGAAATCGCTGGTGAGCAGCCGGGCAGAGCACCTCACCTGGACGTTGGAACTGTCCAAGTTGCCACACATAAGAGTCGCCGGAGCCCCATCAAAAGTTGGCAAAGGGACAGCGAGCCTCTTGGAATGCAGGCGCGAAAAGACGGTATCGGGAGGGCCGAATTCGACTCAAAGGGCTCGTGAGACCTGAGTGACGATCCGCTCCGTCAGCGGAGCGTAAAAGCGCGGTAGCACATTGTCATCGAGCGGTACGACCACGTCAATCTTTCCTTCGGCTTCGCCGAGGAAGAGTCCGGGGTCGTTGCTGTCGGCGAACGCCACTGTGTGCGCACCGGCCTCTCCCGCCGCTCCCGCCCAGCCGTGGTCGGCGATCACGAGGTCAGGAAGCTCCCCGCCGAGCTCGTCGATCATGTGGCACATGGGCGTGGCGTCGTGGGTGTGCACGAACGCGCCCCGGTCGTCGAGCATGGCGACGTCCTGGAGATAGCGGATCTTCCGCCGACGCCCGAAATTGGCCCCGGAGTACGACCATCCCTCGCCCGGCGCGAGCAGTTCGGCCCCGCGCTCGGCGCAGAGCCGCGCCAGCGGCAGGTGCACGGCGAGCAGCCCGGTCGGGTGCCCGGTGGCGAGCAGGACGCGCGGGTTCTCCCGCGACAGCACGGCGGCGATGGACTCGGCCATGTCGTCGAGCGCGTCGATCGTCAGGTCGGGGTCGATGGTGTCCTGGCCCCAGCGGTGGTCGGGGTCGGAGACCACGCCGGCCGACTTGGCCATCAGCGCCAGGATGTCGCGGTACGACCACGGCTGGTCGAAGGTCAGGCCCAGCTTGTAGTGCGGGTCGCCGTTGGCGAGCGAACTGTAGTGGTCGAGGTTGTTCTCTCGGGGGGTCGCGACGTCGCCGGCTATTCGAGTCCGGACAAGGTGCTCTCGTAGTTGGTCGCGGCTAAGCACAGCACTTCCTCGTTAGGGCATTGGATCGAGGCCGTGCAGGGGGAACACCGCATGTCGGGTCGCCATGACAGCACGGTCAATGGGGTCCGCTGGGTCATAACCACCAGAGATGTCACGAAATTCCGGATTGCGGCCATCCGTCATCGTGAGCGGCGGCGTCTCGCCCGTACGTTCCCTGACGAACTGGCGCCAGCTCTCGCTCGTCGGGGTGGCCGGATCGACCGGGTGACCCGCCAGCTCGGCGATGAGATGGGTCCACGCCCGCGGCACCACCTGCACCAGCTCGTAACCGCCGCCGCCGGTGGCGATCCACCGGCCGCCGGCGGTCTCGTGGGCCAGGTGGTGCAGGGCGGCGTACGCGGCCCGCTGGCCGTCGACGCTGAGCATCAGGTTGGCCAGGGGGTCGAGCGCGTGGCTGTCGCAGCCGTGCTGGGTGACCAGGATCTCCGGCCGGAACTCGTGCAGCAGCGGCGGCACGACCGCGTGGAAGGCCCGCAGCCACCCCGAGTCGCCGGTCCCCGCGGGGAGCGCGACGTTGACGGACGTGCCCTCCGCCCCGGTCTCCTCCGGGAAGCCGGTGCCGGGGAACAGCGTGCGCGGGCTCTCGTGCAGGCTGATCGTCAGGACCCTGGGGTCGTCGTAGAAGGCCGCCTGGACGCCGTCGCCGTGGTGGACGTCCACGTCCACGTACGCGATGCGGCCGGCCCCCTGCCGCAGCAGCCAGGCGATGGCCAGCGCGGGATCGTTGTAGACGCAGAAGCCGCTCGCGGCGGAGCGCATCGCGTGGTGGAGGCCGCCGGCGACGTTGACGGCGTGCTCGGCCGAGCCCTCCCAGACCGCGCGGGCGGCGGCCAGCGAAGCGCCGGCGATCAGCGCGGAGGCGTCGTGCACGCCCTGGAACGCGGGGTTGTCCGGGGTGCCGAGCCCGGCGCCGAGATCGGGCCGCCCTGAGGCGGACACGCGCTTGACGGCCTCGATGTAGTCGCTCGTGTGGACCATGGCCAGCTCGGCGTCCGTCGCGGGCTCGCAGCCGGCCATCTCGACCTTGTCGAGCACGCCGAGCGCGCGGGCGAGCGCCATGGTCAGCTCGACGCGCACGGGGGCGAGCGGATGGCTCGGGCCGAAGTTGTAGGAGGTGAGAGCGTCGTCCCAGATCACCCGCGCCGACCGGCTCATCCCTGTCCCTTCGTGTTCATGGCCTCCACTCCGTGGAGGCGGCTCGGTCGCTGGGGAGCCGTCGCCTTCCCTCGTCGCTCTGGCCGCTGCGCTCCCGACGCTCCTCAGTCCAGGCGACGGCGCTCCCTCGCGTCCTTGGGGCGACGTTACCGCAGGGCAGACGCCGCCTTGTAGCCCAGAGCCGGCCAACCGATCTAGAAATTTCATGATTAGGGTCGTAGCGTGCGGCGAACCTTCCTCAAGATCGTGCGCTACTTCAGACGTCCCAAGGTCTTCGACACGACCCTCGTGGTCGTGCTGTCGCTTCCCGCCCTGATCGCGCTGTTCTTCATGCTTCGCCGGGGCGACATGACGTCCGTCCCGAGCGCGGTGTTCTACCTGGCGGGCATGCCGCTCCTGCTCATGCGCCGCCGCAGGCCGCTCGTCACCGTCGCGCTGGTGACCGCGGTGGACATCGCGAGCATCGCCACCGTAACGGCGATGAACAGCGGCGTGGCCGCGTCCATCGCGCTCTACAGCGTGGGCCGCTACACCGCGGGCCGCACGACCGCGATCGCGACGGCGGCGGTGTTCGCCGCGTACGCGACGGCGGCGGAAGTGCTCAGGCAGTTCACCGGCGGCTGGGTGATCTCCCTGTTCTCCGTCGGCGTGCCCGTGGGCATCGGGCTGATCGTCCGGCTCAGGACCGAGCTCGCCGAGCGCGGCCTGCGCGAGGCCGCCGACGCGGCCGTGCGCGCCGAGCGGCGGCGCATCGCCAGGGAACTGCACGACGTGGTCGCCCACCACATCACCGTCATCAACGCCCTGGTCGGCGGCGCGCGGGCGACGCTCCCGCCCGAGCAGGAGGTCACCAGGAACGCGCTGGAGAGCGCCGAGCAGACCGCCCGGCAGGCGATGTCGGAGATGCGCCGCCTGCTGGACGTGCTCAGGGCCGACGGCAGCGAGGGCCCCGACGCCGCGACCGGGGTGGGCGCGGACCGGCTACCCTCGTTGATCAAGGAGGCGAAGTCGGCGGGGCTGCCCGCCAGCCTGGTCGTGACGGGCGAGCCCGTCGCCCTGCCCGCGACCGTCGACCACGCCGTCTACCGGATCGTGCAGGAGGCCCTGACCAACACCCGCAAGCACGCGACCAGCGCCAGGGCCAGCGTGCGGCTGGCGTACGAGCCCCGGGCCGTGGAGGTCGAGGTGGTGGACGACGGCCTGGCGGCGGGCGGCGGCACGCCGGGGTTCGGGCTCGGCGGCATGGCCGAGCGGGTGGCGTTATGCGGCGGCCAGCTCTCGACCGGGCCCCGCCCAGAAGGAGGCTTCCGCGTGCACGCCCGCATCCCCCTGGAGGCGCCGTGAAGATCAAGGTACTGCTGGCCGACGACCACGAGCTGGTCCGCAAGGGCTTCCGGCTGATGCTCGACGCGCAGCCCGACCTCGGCGTGGTCGGCGAGGCCGCGGACGGGACCGAGGCGGTGGAGCTGTGCCGGCGGCTGCGGCCGGACGTGGTGCTGATGGACCTGCACATGCCGGGTCTCGACGGGGTGCGCGCGACCGAGCTGATCACCGCGGAGCTGCCGGAGGTGCGGGTGCTCGCGCTGAGCACGTTCGACCTGGACGAGAACGTGGTCGCGGCGCTCAGGGCGGGCGCCGGCGGGTTCCTGCCCAAGGACGTCTCCCCCGAGGAGCTCATCGAGGGCGTGCGCGTGGTGCACCGGGGCGAGTCGGCCGTCGCGCCGCGCCTGCTGACCCGGCTGATCGGCACGTTCATTCACGTGTCCCGGCCGAGGCCGGTACCCGCCGAGCTGGACGGGCTGACCGACCGCGAGCGGGAGGTCCTCGTGCTGATCGCCCGCGGCAGGTCCAACACCGAGATCGCCCAGGATCTGTCCGTCTCCCCCTCGACCGTCAAGAACCACGTGACGAGCCTGTTCGCCAAGATCGGCGTCAGGGACCGGGCGCAGGCCGTGATCGTGGCATATGAGGCGGGGCTGATCCGCCCAGGAGAGTAGGACCACGCTCCCAGACCCCCTCGCCGGAGACGGTTCCCTGGCAGGAGGAAACCGGGCACGCGCGACGGCACGCTGGGATCATGAGCGCGATACGAGCTACGAACCTGAGCAAGCGCTACGGCGGCACCACGGCCGTCTCAGACCTGTCCTTCGACGTCGAGCCGGGCCAGGTGACCGGATTCCTGGGGCCGAACGGGGCCGGCAAATCGACGACCATGCGCATGATCCTCGGGCTCGACCGGCCGTCCGGCGGCTCGGTGCTCGTGGACGGCCGGCCGTACGGGGAGCTGAGGCATCCGCTGCGCAAGGTGGGCGCGCTGCTGGACGCCAAGGCCGTGCACGGCGGGCGGAGCGCGTACAACCACCTGCTGGCCATCGCCCAGAGCAACGGCATCCCCGCGGGCCGCGTGAACGAGGTGCTGGACGCGGTGGGCCTGCGCGAGGTGGCCAGGCGGCGGGTCGGCGGGTTCTCGCTGGGCATGTCGCAGCGGCTGGGCATCGCCGCGGCGCTGCTCGGCGACCCGGAGATCCTGATCTTCGACGAGCCCGTCAACGGGCTCGACCCCGACGGCATCCTGTGGATCCGCACGTTCATGCGCAAGCTGGCCGCCGAGGGCCGGACCGTGTTCGTCTCCAGCCACCTGATGAGCGAGATGGCGCAGACGGCCGACCACCTGATCGTGATCGGCAAGGGGCGGCTCATCGCCGACACGAGCGTGCGGGAGTTCATCGGGCGCAGCTCGCAGGGGTACGTACGGGTCCGCTCGCCCCGCCTGGCCGAGGTGGCCGAGCTGGTCAAGGTCGGCGAGCTGCACCCCGACCACCTGCGCGTGACCGCGATGAACACGCTCGAGATCGGCACCCTCACCGCGCGGGCCGGGATCCCGCTGGAGGAGCTGACGTTCGTGCAGCCCTCGCTCGAAGCGGCCTACATGGAGCTCACCAAGGACAGCCTGGAGTTCTCGTCATGATCGACATCCTCAGGTCCGAATGGACCAAGATCCGCTCGGTCCGCTCGACGGTGTGGACGCTGGCCGTCACCGCGTTGCTGATGCTGGGCATGGGCGCGCTCATCAGCATCGCCGCGAAGAACTCGGCCGACGGGCCGATCGACGCACCGCAGGCGATCATGATGGGGCTGGTCGGCACCATGTTCGCCTCGCTGTCCATGGCCACGCTGGGCGTGCTGGTCATCTCCAGCGAGTACCGCACGGGCGGCATCCGCACGTCGCTGATGGCCGTGCCCAAGCGCATGAGCCTGCTGACCGGCAAGATCGTGGTGTTCACGGCGGTGTCGCTGGTCGTCTCCACGGTCGCGTCCGGGGCCTCGGTCCTCGTCAGCCTGATGGTCACGCAGCCGCCGGCGCTGGAGACGGGTGACGTGGTCCAGGCCGTGCTCGGCGGCGGCCTCTACCTGACGGCCTGCGGGCTGTTCGGGCTGGGGCTGGGCACGCTCGTCCGGCACACGCCGGGCGCGATCGTCTCGGCCATCGCGCTGATGCTGGTCCTGCCGCAGGTGACGACCATGCTGCCCGGGCAGTGGGGCAAGACCGTGTCCGACTACTTCACCACCAACGCGGGCTCGCAGATCGTGATGCCCCGGGGCGGCAACTCGCTCGGCCCGTGGGACGGGTTCGGCGTCTACCTCGTCTGGGTCGTGATCGCCGTGATCGCGGGGGCCGTCCTGATGCAGAGGCGGGACGCCTGAGATCACTCGGCGCGGAGGGCGATGACGGGGTCCAGCCGGCCCGCCCTCCGCGCCGGAGCCACGCCGAAGAACACCCCGACCGCCGCCGACACCCCGAACGCCAGCGCGATCGACCACCACGTGATCGACGCCGGCACCTCGGTGAACGCCGTGATGGCCAGCGCGCCGCCCACCCCGAGCACGATCCCGGCGAGCCCGCCGATCGTGGTCAGCAGCACCGCCTCGATGAGGAACTGGGCCAGGATGTCGCGCTGCCTGGCCCCCAGCGCCTTGCGCAGCCCGATCTCCCGGGTGCGCTCGCGGACGCTGACCAGCATGATGTTCGACACGCCGACGCCGCCGACCAGCAGCGAGATGCCCGCGATGGCGGCCAGCACGCCGGTGAGCATGCCGAGCACGCTGCCGATCGTGCCGAGCAGCGCGGTCTGCGTGACCGCCGAGAACTGCTCGCCCGGATACCGCGCCCGCAGCGCCGCGGTCACCTTCTCCGACAGCGGATCGATCTCGTCCGGCCCGGACGCGCCGACCGCCAGCCCGTTGATCCGCTCGATCCCGAGCAGCCGCTGCGCCGTCGTCACCGGGATGTGGATCTCCTGGTCGCGGGAGAGCCCGAACGTCTGCCCGATCTCGGCGTACACGCCCACCACCCGGAACCTGGCCCCTGACACCGTCACCTGCCGTCCGATCGGGTCCAGGTCGCCGAACAGCCGGTCGGCCACCTCCGAGCCGAGCACCGCCACCCTGCGCCGGGTGTCCACGTCGGTCTCGCTCAGCGGGCGGCCCTTGTCCAGGGGGCGCTCGAAGATGTTGACGAGGTTCTGGTCGGTGCCGATCACCGTGACGAACGCCTCGGCCCTGCCGACGCGTACGGTCTCGCCCGACTGCAGCGAGACCGTCACCTTCGACGGGTCGCCCACCACGCGCCGCAGGTAGGCCACGTCGGCCAGGCCCAGCTTGCTCTGCGTCGGGGCGGCGCCCAGGCTGATGCGGCCGGGGACGACGAGGATGATGTTCGTGCCGAGGCCAGAGATCTGCTTCTCGATCTCGTCCTTCGCCCCGGTGCCGATGGCCACCAGGATCACCACGGCCAGCACGCCGATGATCACACCCAGCATGGTCAGCACGCTGCGCAGCCGGTTCACCCGCAGAGCTTCCAGCGCCATCGCGAACGCCTCGCTGGATTTCACGCCGTGTCCTTCTCGATCAACCCGTCCCGTACGTGGATCTGCCGCCGGGCGTGGGCGGCGACCTCCGGCTCGTGCGTGACGAGCACCACCGCCACCCCGCCCTCGCCGTTGAGGCGGTCGAGGATGGCCATGACCTCGGCCCCGTTGGCGGTGTCGAGGTTGCCCGTGGGCTCGTCGGCCAGCAGCACCTTGGGCTCCCCGACCAGCGCCCTGGCGATGGCGACGCGCTGCTGCTCGCCGCCGGACATCTGGGACGGCCGGTGCTCCAGCCGGTGCCCGAGCCCGACCGCCTCCAGCGCCGTACGGGCCCGCGCGCGCCGCTCGGCCCGGCCGACCCCCCGGTAGACCAGCGGCAGCGCCACGTTGTCCAGCGCCGACGTCCTGGCCAGCAGGTGGAAGGACTGGAAGACGAATCCGATGGTCTTGTTCCGCAGCTCGGCCAGCTCGGTGTCGGACAATCCGGAGATCTCCACCCCGTTGACCTTGAGCACGCCCGAGCTGGGACGGTCGAGGCAGCCGAGCAGGTGCATGAGCGTCGACTTGCCGGACCCGGAGGGCCCGACGATGGCGGCGAACTCGCCCGGGTCGATCCGGAGCGACACGCCGCGCAGCGCCTCCACGGCCACGCCGTCGAGCTGGTAGCGCCGGGTGAGGTCCACCGCCTCGATGGCGGCCGTCATGGGATCCGCTGCCCTTGCCGTACGGAGTCCGCGCCCTTGACCACGATCCGGTCGCCCACGGACACCCCGCTCAGCACCTCGACCACCGCGTCTCCTTGGGCCCCCAGCTTGACCACGCGGCGCTCCGCGGCGCCGTTCCTGATCGCCCAGACCACGCTCTCGCGCCCGCTGGAGACGATGGCCGAGGCCGGGGCGGAGACGGCGGAGGGCGACTCGCGCACGGTCAGCCGCGTGACGGCGCTCATGCCCGGCTTGGGGGTGGGCGCCTTGGAGCCGTCGTCGAAGGCGCCGGGCCCGAGCGTGAGCCGCACCGGGTAGCTGACGCCGCCCGTGGTGCCCTCCTTGGGGGTGACACCGATGCCGGTCACCACGGCCGTGTACGTGGCGCCCGGCACCGCGTCCAGCTCGACGCCGGCCCGCACGCCCTTTTTGACCAGCAGCACGTCGGTCTCGTCGACGTCGGCGTCCAGGATGAGCTTGGAGACGTCGGTGACGGTGACGATGGAGTCGCCCGCCGAGACGGGGACGCCCGCCACGACCGGGCTGCCGGAGGTGGAGCCGCCCGTCGACGGCAGGGACGGGAGCTGCTGCCCGCCGCCGGGCAGCTGGCTGAGCAGCCCTTCGACGCCGCTCCCGGCCCCGCCGCCGCCCGAGGCGCGGCCGAGCGTGACGACGCCGCCGAACGGCGCCTTGATCGTGAGCGACCTGACCGTGCTCTCCGCCGCCTTGACCGCGGCCTTGGCCTGCGACTTCGAGGCCGCCTGCAGCGAGGCCATGGAGCGGGACAGCCCGCCGGTCACGCCGGACATCAGGCCGCTGATCGAGCGATTGAGCTGGACGGTGATCGAGGCCAGGGCCCTGGTCTGCGCCTTGTGCTGGGCCTGGGCGAGGTCGATGGCGTTCAGGAGCTGCCGGCGCGTCTTCGCGTCCTCGACCTTCTTCGCCTCCTTGCGGGCCCTGGCGAAGTGGGCGGCCACCTTGCGGTCGAACGCCCGGGTGTCGAACGACGGCAGCCGGACCTCCGGCGTGCTGAAGCTCGCGGGGGTGGCCGCCTTGGAGGCCTGGCGGGCCTGCCGGAGCTGGCTCTGGGCCTGGGGCGAGCTGATCCTGACCAGGATCTGGCCCTTGCGCACGCGGTCGCCCTCGCGGACGTACAGCTTGGCGATCGTGCCCTGGGCGGGCGAGCGCAGTGTGGCGGAGGCACGCGCGCCGATCGTGGCGGGGGCCTCCACGACCTCCGTGACCGGGCCCCGGCCGACCTCGCCGACCTGGACCGCGGGCCGCTCCTCGGAGGAGCAGCCCGTCAGTACGAAAAGGACGAGCAGCGGCGCGATGCCGCGACGTAACGTCACCCGACCCATCGTAGGAGTGAGGCCGGCCGGTCTCTCAGCCGGAGGCGAGCTGGCGCCCCCGGTCGCGGGCGGCCTCGATCGCGGCCAGGAACGCGGCCCGCACGCTGTGCCGCTCCAGCTCCGCGATGGCGGCGATGGTCGTGCCGCCCGGCGAGGTGACGGCCTCGCGCAGGATCACCGGGTGCTCGCCCGAGTCGCGCAGCATCACGGCGGCCCCGACGATCGACTGGGTGACCATGTCGAGCGCGGCGGCCCGCGGCATGCCGAGCAGGATGCCCGCGTCGACCATGGCCTCGACCAGGTAGAAGAAGTAGGCCGGGCCGCTGCCGGACAGGGCCGTGGCGGCGTCCTGCTGGGACTCGGGGATGCGCAGCACCTTGCCGACCGGGCTGAGCAGGCCCTCGGTGCGCTTGAGGTGCTCCTCGCCCGCGTGGGCGCCCGCCGAGATCACGCTCATCGCCTCGTCGAACCTGATCGGCGTGTTGGACATCACCCGGACCACGGGCACGTCCACACCGAGCCGCTGCTCCACGAACGCCGTCGTGATGCCGGCCGCGGCGGTGATCACGAGCCGGTCGGCGGGCACGTACGGGGCGATCTCGGCCAGCAGCGTGGCCATGTCCTGCGGCTTGACGGCCAGGATGAGGGTGTCGGCGACCTTGGCTGCCTCGGAGTTGGAGACGGTGCGCACGCCGTACGTCTCGCGCAGCGCCTGCGCCCGCTCGGTCCGGCGGCTGGTCGCCATGATGTCGCCCGGCTTGAACCCGGCGCGCAGCAGACCGGACAGCAGGGCCTCGCCCATCTTGCCCGTGCCCAGAATCGCAATCATTGGGGCAGCCTACCGTCGGCTCACCAGCGACCTGAGGAAGAAGGCCAGGTTGCGGGGGCGCTCGGCCAGGCGGCGCATGAGGTAGGCGTACCAGTCGGAGCCGTAGGGGACGTAGACGCGCATCCTGGCGCCCTGCCCTGCCAGGCGGAGCTGCTCGTCGGGGCGCACGCCGTACAGCATCTGGTGCTCGTAGCCGGTCGCGTCGCGGCCCTCAAGGACGGCGAGCGTGGAGGCGATCCGCACGAGCCTGGGGTCGTGGGTGGCGATCATGGGGTAGCCGGTGCCGGCCATCAGGACCCGCAGGCACCGTACGAAGGAGCGGTCGATGTCGGCGGGCCTGGTGTAGGCCCCCGGGGCGGTGTACGCGCCCTTGCACAGGCGCACCCGGGCCCCGCCGAGCTTCTCGCAGCGATCCAGCGAGTCCGGCAGGTACGCCTGCACCACCACGCCCACGTCGGGATGGTCCTTGCGCAGCGCGGCGTGCACGGAGTGCAGGCCCGGGATCGTGTCGTGCTCCTCGGCGTCGAGCGTCACCGTGACGTTACGGGCCGCGGCGGCCCGGCAGATCGCGGCGGCGTGGTCGAACGCGAGCCCCTCCGACAGCCGCAGCCCGAGCGACGTCAGCTTGACCGACACGTCGGCGCCGGCGGGCAGCAGGGCCAGCAGCCGCAGGTACTCGGCGACCCCCTCCTCGGCCTGCGCCTGCTCGGTCACCTCCTCGCCGAGGTGGTCGACGGTGACGAGCAGCCCCTTGCGGGTCAGCTCGCCGATCACCCCGCGCACGTCGCCGGCGACGAAGCGCCCGACCACGCCCGCGGTCAGCGGCGACGTCGAGATGAGGCGCTCGGCGCGTTCGCTCTTGGATATGGCAATAAGGGCCTGACGGAGCACGTGAACCACACTAAACCGGGGCATGATGAACCGCGGAACACTCCTGTCCGTCGAATGGGTATGCGTGCAATGACTGCGACTCTCCTGGCCGGTTGTCTGGTGCTCGCGACGAGTTGCGGCGCGGCGGCGCCCGCCGAGCGGGCCTCCACGGCGGTCCCGGCCAAGCCGCCCGCCGTGGCCGAGCCGGTCACCACCACCCCGACGAAGAGCCCCGAGAAGGGCCCACAACCGGTCAAGCCGACCGGCAACGCCATCAACGTCCACAAGGTCCGCTGGACCAAGGCCAGGGCGGTGTCCAAGCGGAAGGTCCAGCTCACCTGGTGGTCGGGCGTCGCCCCGTGCACGGTGCTGGACCGCGTCAAGGTCAAGGAGACGCCCAAGTTCGTCACGGTCACCCTGTACGAGGGCACCGCGCCCAAGGCCAGGAACGTGTCGTGCATCATGATCGCGATCGAGAAGACCACCACGATCACGCTCAAGAAGCCGATCGGCAAGCGCAAGATCGTCGACGGCGCCAAGTAGGGCGCCATGTAGCCCGACGCCCCGGCCCGGTGCCGGGGCGTCTTCGCGCCCAGGAACCTTCCGCGGATCCACCGCCGTTAGAGGGAATGCCGGTGCGCTCACGAGGCTTGAGTCGAGTAGGCTCAAGTCGTTTGACAAAGACGACCGGCATTCGTACCTTGAGTCCACAAGACTCAACTTTGACTACAAGGACGTACTCATGGCACGTGCGGTAGGTATCGACCTTGGGACGACCAACTCTGTCGTCTCGATCCTCGAGGGCGGTGAGCCCACCGTCATCGCCAACGCGCAGGGCTCGCGGACCACGCCGTCCGTGGTCGCCTTCGCGAAGAACGGCGAGGTCCTCGTCGGTGAGGTCGCCAAGCGGCAGGCCGTCACCAATGTGGACCGGACGATCCGATCGGTCAAGCGGGAGATGGGCACCAACTGGTCCCAGGAGATCGACGGCAAGAAGTTCTCGCCCCAGCAGATCAGCGCCTTCGTCCTGCAGAAGCTGAAGCAGGACGCGGAGGCCTACCTCGGCGAGAAGATCACCGACGCGGTGGTCACCGTTCCCGCCTACTTCAACGACGCCCAGCGCCAGGCCACCAAGGAGGCCGGCACGGTGGCGGGCCTCAACGTGCTCCGCATCATCAACGAGCCGACCGCGGCGGCCCTCGCCTACGGGCTCGACAAGGAGCAGGACCAGACCATCCTGGTCTTCGACCTCGGTGGCGGCACCTTCGACGTGTCGCTGCTCGACGTCGGCCAGGAGGATGGCCACGGCTTCGTCGAGGTCAAGGCCACCTCCGGTGACAACCACCTCGGTGGTGACGACTGGGACCAGCGCGTCGTCGACGAGCTCGTCAAGCGCTTCCAGAACGCGCACGGCGTCGACCTGTCCAAGGACAAGATGGCGCTCCAGCGCCTGCGCGAGGCGGCCGAGAAGGCCAAGATCGAGCTGTCCAGCCAGTCCGAGACCAACATCAACCTGCCCTACATCACGGCCTCGTCCGAGGGCCCGCTGCACCTCGACGAGAAGCTGACGCGCTCCGAGTTCCAGCGGCTGACGGCCGACCTGCTCGAGCGGACCAAGGGCCCGTTCCACCAGGTCATCAAGGACGCCGGCATCAAGGTCTCCGACATCGCCCACGTGGTGCTCGTCGGCGGCTCGACCCGGATGCCCGCCGTGACCGAGCTGGTCAGGGAGCTGACCGGTGGCAAGGAGCCCAACAAGGGCGTCAACCCGGACGAGGTCGTCGCCATCGGCGCCGCCCTGCAGGCCGGCGTGCTCAAGGGTGAGGTCAAGGACGTCCTGCTGCTCGACGTGACCCCGCTGTCGCTGGGCATCGAGACCAAGGGCGGCATCTTCACCAAGATCATCGAGCGCAACACGACGATCCCGACCAAGCGCTCCGAGGTCTTCACCACGGCCGAGGACAACCAGCCGTCCGTGCAGATCCAGGTCTTCCAGGGTGAGCGCGAGATCGCCTCGTACAACAAGAAGCTGGCGACCTTCGAGCTGACCGGCATCGCGCCGGCGCCGCGCGGCATCCCGCAGATCGAGGTCACCTTCGACATCGACGCCAACGGCATCGTCAACGTCTCCGCCAAGGACCTGGGCACGGGCAAGGAGCAGTCGATGACGATCACCGGCGGCTCCGCGCTGCCGAAGGACGACATCGAGCGGATGATGCGCGAGGCCGAGTCGTACGCCGAGGAGGACAAGAAGCGCCGCGAGGAGGCCGAGGTCCGCAACAACGCGGACGGGCTCGCCTACCAGACGGAGAAGTTCCTCCGCGAGAACGACGACAAGGTCCCCGGCGACATCAAGACCGAGGTCAACGACGCCCTGTCCGAGCTGAAGAAGGCTCTGGAGGGCACCGACACCGACGTCATCCGCACCTCCGCGGAGAAGCTCGCCACGGTCAGCCAGAAGATGGGTTCGGCGATCTACGCCGCGAGCCAGGGCCAGCAGGCCGGTGGCGAGGGCGCCCCGCAGGACGCCGCCGCCGGTGACGGCCAGAAGGCCGACGAGGACGTGGTCGAGGCCGAGATCGTCGACGACGAGCCGAAGAAGGACAAGTGATGCCGCCGCGCGACAACGGGCATGACGAGCCGGTGATCCGCGACAACCGCAAGATCGACCCGGACACGGGGCAGGTCAGGGACACCACCGTCGCCGACCAGGCGGCCCAGCCGCCGGCGGCGGAGGTCTTCGCCAACGGCGAGCTGGAGTCCCAGCTCGCCGAGCGGACCGCGGACCTGCAGCGACTCCAGGCCGAATACGTGAACTACCGCAAGCGGGTCGAGCGCGACCGCGCCGCGGTCAGGGAACAGGCTGTCGCGGGCGCGCTGGTGGAGCTCCTGCCCGTGCTCGACGACATCGGCCGGGCCCGCGACCACGGCGAGCTCACCGGGGGCTTCGCGAAGGTGGCCGAGTCGCTGGAGGCGGCCGTCACCAAGCTGGGCCTCAGCGCCTTCGGGCAGAAGGGCGAGCCGTTCGACCCGACCGTCCACGAAGCGCTGATGCACAGCTACTCATCCGAGGTCACCGAGCCGACCGCGATCGAGGTGCTGCAGCCTGGATACCGGATGGGTGACAGGGTGCTGCGCCCGGCGCGGGTGGCCGTCGCGGAGCCCGGGGACGCCACTCCCGCGTCCAATGACGACGACGAAAACTGACAACGAGGACGAAGGGCCGTAGATGAGCACCAAGGACTTCCTGGAGAAGGACTACTACGCCGTCCTTGGTGTGCCCAAGACCGCCACCGCCGAAGAGATCAAGAAGGCCTACCGGAAGCTGGCCAGGCAGTACCACCCGGACACCAACCAGGGCGACGTGACCAAGGAGACCAAGTTCAAGGAGGTCTCCGAGGCTTACGACGTCCTGTCCGACACCAAGCGCCGCAAGGAATATGACGAGGCGCGCACGCTGTTCGGGTCCGGGGTGGGCGGCCAGCGGCCCGGTGGTGGCGGTTTCCCGTTCGACTTCGGCGACCTGTTCGGCGGCACCGGACAGAACACCGGCAGCGGTGCGGGCGAGCGGCTCGGCGACCTGTTCGGCGGGCTGTTCAACCGTGGCGGCGGCACCACCCGCACGACCACCACGTCCAGGCCGAGGCGTGGCCAGGACATCGAGTCCGAGGTCACGCTGACGTTCACCGAGGCGGTCGAGGGCACCACGGTGTCGCTCAGGCTGACCAGCTCGGCCGCCTGCGCCGCGTGCACCGGCACCGGCGCCAAGGCGGGCACGACCCCCAGGGTCTGCCCCACCTGCGAAGGCACGGGCGCGGCCAGCCGAAACCTGGGCAACTTCGCCTTCTCCGAGCCCTGCCGCGACTGCAAGGGCCGCGGGCTGATCGTGGACGACCCCTGCCCCGTGTGCGAGGGCAGCGGCCGGGCCAAGAGCACCCGCACCATCCAGGCCCGCATCCCCGCCGGCGTGGCCGACGGCCAGCGGGTCAAGCTCAAGGCCAAGGGGGCGCCGGGCGAGAACGGCGGGCCCGCCGGCGACCTCTACATCCTCACGCACGTCAAGCCGCACGCCGTCTTCGGCCGGTCGGGTGACAACCTGACGATCACCGTGCCGGTCACGTTCACGGAGGCGGCGCTCGGCGCGGAGATCAAGGTGCCGATCCTCAAGGGCATGCCGGTCACGCTGCGCATTCCCACGGGCACGCCCAACGGGCGCACGTTCCGCGTGCGCGGCAGGGGCGTGACCCGCAAAGACGGCACCAAGGGAGACCTGCTCGCCATGGTCGAGGTGGTGGTGCCGAAGACGCTCGACGACAAGTCACGTGAGCTCCTCAACGAGTTCAACACCGCGACCGCGGGTGAAGACCCGCGCGCTGAGCTGATTCAGCGAGCCAGAAGCGAGTAGCCGATGGACGCCAATTATTTCGACCTGTCAGATGACACACCTGTATACGTGATCTCGGTGGCCGCGCAGCTGTCAGGGCTCCACCCGCAGACGCTGCGCCAGTACGACCGGCTGGGCCTGGTCAGTCCTGGCCGCACGGCGGGGCGCGGCCGCCTCTATTCGACCCGCGACATCATCCAGCTGCGCGAGGTGCAGCGGCTCTCCCAGGAGGAGGGCATCAACCTCGCGGGCATCAAGCGGATCCTCGAACTCGAGAACGAAGCTCTGCGGCTGCGTGAGGAGGTTCACCGCCTGCGTGCCGAGATGCGCATGGTCAGAGCGTTGATCCGATATGAGCTGCCACCGGGGGCATAGAAAGAATGGACTACAAGCTCACCCAGAAGAGCCAGGAAGCGCTCTCGGGTGCCATGCGGCGTGCCGCCGCGGAGGGCAACCCTGAGATCTCCCCGGCCCACCTGCTGACCACCCTGCTCTCCCAGACGGGCGGCACCGCCGCACCCCTGCTCGAAGCCGTCGGCGCCGACTGGCGCACGCTGCGGGCGCGGGCCGAGGAGCAGCTCGCGGCGCTGCCGAAGGCGCAGGGCGCGACGGTGGGGGCGCCGTCGAGCTCCCGCCAGCTCCTCACGGTGCTCAACACCGCCGCCCAGCACGCCAACCGGCTCGAAGACCTCTACGTCTCCACCGAGCACCTCCTGGTCGGCCTGGCCGCCGACGGCGGCCAGGTGGCCGAGCTGCTCAGGTCCCAGGGCGCGACGCCGCAGGGGCTGCTCGACGCGTTCGAGAAGGTACGCGGGCACGCCCGCGTCACCAGCGAGACCCCTGAGGACACCTACCAGGCGCTGGAGAAGTACGGCGTCGACCTGACCGAGCGCGCCCGCGCCGGCAAGCTCGACCCCGTCATCGGCCGCGACTCCGAGATCCGCCGCGTCGTCCAGGTGCTCAGCCGGCGCACCAAGAACAACCCGGTGCTCATCGGCGAGCCCGGCGTCGGCAAGACCGCGGTCGTCGAGGGCCTGGCCCAGCGCATCGTGGCCGGCGACGTGCCCGAGTCGCTGCGCAACAAGCGGCTGATCTCGCTCGACCTGGGCGCGATGGTGGCCGGCGCGAAGTACCGCGGCGAGTTCGAGGAGCGGCTGAAGGCCGTGCTCTCCGAGATCAAGGAGAGCGACGGGCAGATCGTGACGTTCATCGACGAGCTGCACACCGTCGTGGGCGCCGGGGCCGCCGAGGGCGCGATGGACGCGGGCAACATGCTCAAGCCGATGCTGGCCCGCGGCGAGCTGCGCATGATCGGCGCGACGACGCTCGACGAATACCGCGAGCGCATCGAGAAGGACCCGGCGCTGGAGCGCCGCTTCCAGCAGGTCTACGTGGGCGAGCCCTCGGTCGAGGACACGATCGCGATCCTGCGCGGGCTGAAGAGCCGCTACGAGGCCCATCACCAGGTCCAGATCGCCGACAGCGCGCTGGTGGCCGCCGCCGCGCTGTCCGACCGCTACATCACCAACCGCTTCCTCCCCGACAAGGCCATCGACCTGGTCGACGAGGCCGCCTCGCGGCTGCGCATGGAGATCGACTCCCGTCCCGTGGAGATCGACCAGCTCCAGCGCAACGTCGACCGGATGAAGATGGAGGAGCTGGCCCTGTCCAAGGAGACCGACGAGGCCTCCGTCCAGCGGCTCGAACGCCTCCGCAAGGAGCTGGCCGACCGCCAGGAGGAGCTCAACGCCCTCGTCGGCCGCTGGGAGCACGAGAAGGCCGGGCTCAACAAGGTCGGCGAGCTGAAGAAGCAGCTCGACGAGGCGCGCGGCGCCGCCGAGCGGGCTCAGCGCGACGGCGACTTCGAGGCCGCCTCCAGGCTCATGTACGCCGAGGTGCCCCGGCTGGAGCAGGCGCTGAAGGCCGCCTCCGACGCCGCGCCGCCGGACAACGCCATGGTCAAGGAGGAGGTCGGGGCCGACGACATCGCCGAGGTGATCTCGTCGTGGACCGGCATCCCCGCGGGGCGGCTCCTGGAGGCCGAGACGGCCAAGCTGCTGCGCATGGAGGACGAGCTGGGCAGGCGGCTGATCGGGCAGCAGAAGGCCGTACAGGCCGTCTCCGACGCCGTACGCCGCAGCCGGGCGGGCATCGCCGACATCGACCGGCCGACGGGCTCGTTCCTGTTCCTCGGGCCCACGGGGGTGGGCAAGACCGAGCTGGCCAAGGCGCTGGCGGAGTTCCTGTTCGACGACGAGCGGGCGATGACCCGGATCGACATGAGCGAATACTCCGAGAAGCACAGCGTGGCCAGGCTCGTCGGCGCGCCTCCCGGCTACATCGGTTACGAGGAGGGCGGCCAGCTCACCGAGGCCGTCCGGCGGCGCCCGTACACGGTCGTGCTGCTGGACGAGGTCGAGAAGGCCCATCCCGAGGTCTTCGACATCCTCCTCCAGGTGCTCGACGACGGGCGGCTGACCGACGGGCAGGGCCGCACGGTCGACTTCCGCAACACGATCCTGATCCTCACCTCCAACATCGGGTCGCAGTTCCTCATCGATCCCAAGCTGGAGAACGGAGCCAAGCGCGAGGCCGTCATGGGCGCGGTGCGCAACGCGTTCAAGCCGGAGTTCCTCAACCGGCTCGACGACGTGATCCTCTTCGACGCGCTGGGCACGGAGGAGCTGGCGCAGATCGTCGACCTGCAGGTCGAGCGGCTGGCGCGGCGCCTGGCCGACCGCCGGCTGGCGCTGGAGGTCACCCCCGCCGCCCGCGAGTGGCTGGCCCTGACGGGCTACGACCCGCTGTACGGCGCCCGTCCGCTGCGCCGCCTGGTCCAGTCCGCCATCGGCGACAAGCTGGCCAAGGCCGTGCTGTCGGGCGAGGTCGTGGACGGCGACAAGGTGAAGGTCGACCTCGGGGACGACGAACTCCTGATCCAGCGCGCCTGACGGCGTTCCTTCGAGCCCGGGGACCCTACGCGGGTCCCCGGGCTCTGTCGTCTTCCGTTGTGCTTCCGGCACGTGGTGGCCCTGGCCGGCGTGTCATGTCCCGGTCATCCGGCCACGTCTTTGGTAAGGTCCGGTCCACTCTTCGGACAAGCCGCACGCCCGCGGCCGAATGTGTGGCTACGTTCAGCGTTCGTCGGATCACCGAAAACGATCAGGGACGTGACGTGTCATCTCAGAAGATCCGGAGCATCATCGCGGTGGCCACTCTGACCGCGGGCATCACCTGGCTGGCCGCGACCCCCTCGACGGCCGACATGTGCAAGGGCGGGGAGCCGGCCCTGCTGTCGCCCAAGTCGATCGCCACGTACTGTGAGGAGCGCACCCAGGTGCGCCTGGACGAAACCGGCGCCCGCGGCGGCAAGCTGGTCACCACCGAGAGCAACAAGCTCGCCATGGCGGCCGGGGAGATGGCCAGGCAGCTCGGCCTGACGGGGCTGGCCACCGGGCGCGAGGCGCTCGGCATCGCCGACCTGGGCGGGCTGGCGGCGAACTGGGGCATGCCCTCGCTGTTCTCGGCCTCGCCCGCGCTGTTCCCCGTGGTGCCGGGTTCGACCTCGATGAAGGATCTGGCGACCGCGGCCGAGGTGCCCGCGCTGCCCGCCCTCCCTGTGCTGCCGCAGACGCCGCTGGTGGCCAAGCTGCCCGCCGAGATGCCGCTCGGGAACGCCGCTCCGTACCAGAACCGCGTCGCGGGCTCCGCCGTCGAGTCGCCGCTGGACCTGAAGGAGCCGGTCGCGGAGGTCGGGTCCCAGGTGGTCGACATCCTGCTGCCCAAGGCGGTGCAGAGCGTCGAGGGCACCTCGATGCTGCCGGGCGGCCAGCCCGCGGTGGACGGGTTCACCGGGCTGGCGCGGGAGCTGGGGCTGCGCTGAACCACCCACACCTGATTCACCCTCAGCCGGGCCGCCCCGAAGCGGTCCACACCACCCGACCCGCCCGAAGGCGCCCCAGAGGGCTCTGAGCCGTCCTGGGAGCCGAGGCGGGCCGGGTGGTGGGGTGGTCAGCGGGCGAGGGCGTCCAGCTCGTCCTCAGGAAGCCCGAGGTCGACCCGGATGCGGTAGCGGGTGCGCAGGAGCGCCCCCTGCTCCGGATCGTTCTCGTCGCATCCCAGGACCGCCTGGGTGGCCCATTCGAGCCCTCCCTGGAGGTCCCCGTAGGCGACCAGCGTCTCGGCGATCGTATGAGCGGTCGCCGTGGAGACGCCGCCCTCCGCGCGTATGGTCTCGATGACCTCCCTAGCCTCATCGGGCCGGTCGAGCTCGAAGAGCGTGTCGGCGATGCCGGCGCGCGGGTCGAAGCCCGCCTCGCCGCCGTCCTCGACCGCGCGCTGGAAACACTCCATAGCGCGCGCCGGCTGGCCTGCCGCCCGCCATTCTTCGGCAGCGAGGACCAGGATGGACGCCCTGGAGACGTCGCCCGACGAATAGCCGAGCGCTACGTCGTACAGCCGACTGGCCAGGGAACTGTGGTCGTCGGCCAATAGGGCCTGCTCAAGCAGACGATCAAGGTGCTCACGGGTCACATGCGCCACACCGCGAGACTACCGAGCCAGTCGGCGCTTTGCCCGGTCAATGCGCATCGCCGGTCAGTCACAAATTCGGTAACGCCGCGTCCAATAGTGCTGACCCTGAGCGTGTCCGCCCAGGTGACAGGGCATATACGGGTCGCTTTGCTGCTACGCGAGCAAGGGGGCTGTGATGGGCGTGTCCAAGCAGATGACCTTCACACTGGCCTGTGTCGTCGTGTTGGCGGCCCTCGTCCCCGGTGTGGCGGGTTATTTGTCGGCCCGATTGGAGGCCATCGAATCCGCGGAGCGCAACTTGCATGCCCTGGAGGCAAGGCTGCATGTCCGCGAGGCAAGGGAAGCGCGTCCCGCCTCGATGTCGTCACCATGCCTGCGGACGCCGGCCACCCCGCGGTTCCAGCAGGTGCCCGCGATCGCCCTCGGCGAGCACGGGAGACGGGTGCCTGCCTGGCTGGCAGGCCTGATCAAGGAAGTGGCGGACTTCAGGCCGGACTAGCGGACCGGCCAGGACCGCAGCTGGCGCGACAGGAAGCCCCGGATCAGCTGTTTGGCCGCGTCGATGATCTCCGGCGAGCCCTTGGGGTCGCGGCGGAAGGCCAGCTTGAGCACGGCGTCGCCGGCCTCGACCGCCACCAGCACGGCCAGGTCGAGCTCCGGGCTGTCGGCCAGCCCGAACTCCTTGAGCAGCAACCCCCGCAACCGCCCCGCGATCACGGTGTTGTTGTCGGAGTCGGAGTCGAGCAGGTTGAGGTCGACGGCGTCGCCGAAGTGGAGGCTCTTGAAGCCGGGGACCGTCCTGTGCATGTCGACGTACTCGTCGATGATCGCGTCGATGGCCTCCCACCAGCCGCGATATTCCTCCGTGAGGAACCTGCGGTCGACCCTGCGCACGAACTCCTCGACGTTGCGCCGGGTGAGCTCCTGCGTGACGGCCCGTTTGTCGGGGAAGAACTGGTAGATCGACCCGATCGCGACCCCTGCCCGCTCGGCGATGCGAGTGGTGGACAGGGCCTCGTATCCGGTCTCGTCGAGTAGCTCCGCGCACGCGTCGAGCATCCGCTCCACGCGGCGTGCGCTGCGGCGCTGGGCCGGCTGGCGCCTGAGTGCTCTGGGCTGGGCGCAATCATCATCGAGTTGCGGCGAGGACACGCAGTCATCTTCTCCCGGATGGGCGATCGTTACCTGCCAATTCCTGGATTTCTTATGGTTCCGCTCCGACGCGCGAGCGCGCGCATCGTTCCAGGCGAAATCCGGGAAAGGGCATACCCGATTTTCCCCTCCAGGTTGACCGGTACGACGGCCTGATTCCGATGTACGGCGCGCAGAATGTGGGCGGCCACCCGCTCGGCGGGATAGCCGCGCCGCGCCAGGCCCCGTACGGCCTCTTCGCGCAGGTCAGCGCCCACGTACGTGGCGTTGCGCGCGATCGGCGTCGAGACGAACCCCGGGCAGACGGCGCTCACCCCGATCCCGTGCCCGGCCAGCTCGGCCCTGAGGCAGTCGCTGAGCATCTTCACGGCCGCCTTGGAGGTCGAGTACGCGGGCAGCAGCCGGGACGGCGCGAACGCGGCCAGAGAGGCGACGTTGACGATGTGGCCGCCTTCGCCGCGTTCGACCATGGCGGCGCCGAAGAGCCGGCATCCGTGGATGACGCCCCACAGATTGACGTCGACGGTCCTGCGCCAGTCGTCCACCGTATGATCAAGAAAAGACCCGGCGACGACGATCCCGGCATTGTTCACCACAATGTCCGGCACTCCATATTGAGCGATGATATTTCGCGAAAAATCTTCCATTTGGCCGATATTCGATACATCGACCTGCACGGCGTGCCCCGTACCCCCGAGGTCCTCGGCGATGGCGTCGGCGGCCCGCGCCGCCGCGTCCGCGTCGATGTCCGCGCACACCACCTCGGCGCCATGGGCCGCGAACGCCCGCGCCGTCGCCAGCCCGATCCCGGACCCCGCGCCGGTGACCACCACCAGCCGCCCGTCGAAGGCCCGCCGCGACCCCCGCACGGCGTGGGCGCCGTCGGCGAACTCGGCGATCATCCGGGCCACCGCCTCGGGACGGCTCCGGTGCGCCCAGTGCCCGGCCGCCACCTTCCGGTGCCGGAGCCTGGGCACCCACTGTCCGATCGAGGCCAGCAGCGCCGGGGTCACGAAGGCGTCCCGCGTGGCCTCGATGATCTGCACGGGCACGTCGCCGACACCCGGATCGCCGTCCGCGCCCATGTTCCGCCGGTACATCCAGAGCCCGTTGCGCCCGTCCTCGGCCAGCGTCGGCGCCGGATGCCCGGGCCGTGGCGCGATGCCCTCGCGCCGCAGCGTACGGGAGATGATCCCCGGCATGACCGAGCCCCACGCCAACTCCGGCACCACCGGAACCTGAAATGCCCCGATATACCAGGACTTGATGCGCTGCGCCGTGACGTCCCGCCGCTTCCCGTGCCGCAGGAAATGAGCGGCCTGCCGCAGCCCGGGCCCGCCCAGGCTCGTGAAGGACGCGATCCGTTCCCGGATCCCGGCCCGCCCGATGGCCTCCCAGCCCTGGAGCGACCCCCAGTCGTGCCCCACGAGATGCACCCTGGAGGCGCCCCCAGCGTTGATCACAGCGTCGATCACGGCATCGATCACGGCGTCGAGGTCGGCGATCAGGTGGTCGAAGTCGTAGTCCCGGCTGTCCCGTGGCGCCGTGGACTCCCCCGCCCCGCGCACGTCGTACCGGACGACGTGGTAGCGGTCGCGCAGGAGCGCGGCCACCTCGTCCCAGACGCGGTGCGTGTCGGGGTATCCGTGGAGCAGCAGCACCGTCGGGTTCGCCGGGTCGCCCTCCTCGAAGACCGCCAGCCGCACGTCACCGGACTCGACCCATCGCATCGCGACCTCCTATTGGACGAATCGTCCAGTAGCATAGATCGTTCAAGGACGCGCGGCCAGCCCGGCGCAGGCGCGCAGCGCCTTCCAGTCCGCGACCGCCTGGGTCCGCGCGGGCCCCGTCATCGGGACGGGCACGCCGCCTTGGATGGTGGCCGGGGTCCAGCTGTCCTTGAGCACCTTCCGCCCGTTGATGGTCAGCGTCAGGACGCCGGTCCGGCCCGTGGTGCCGGGCGTGGAGTTGTAGAAGACGAAGTTGCCCATGCCGTAGTTGACGTACGCGTTGTCCAGGTACCCGGATCCGAGCAGGATGTGCGCGTGCCCGCCGACCACCACGTCGGCGCCCGCCTCGACCAGTTTGGGGGCCAGCGAGAGCTGCGCCGGGTTCGGGCACTTCTGCATCTCGGTGCCCCAGTGCAGGTGGACGATCACGGTGTCGGAGTTCTTCCGCGCCTGCCGCACCGCCCGCAACAGGCTGGCCTCGTCCTTGGCCGAGGCCAGCCCGCCCTTGTCGGCGGTGGCCGTCCACGACTGGATGAACTCCGCGTCCAGCACCTGCGTGGCCCCGATGATGGCCACCCGGTTGCCGTTCACGGTCTTGCGGAACGGCCTGTACGCCTGCGCCGCGTTCTTCCCGATCCCCACCACGGGGAACTTGCTGGTCCTGATCGCCGCCAGCGTGTCCGCCAGGCCGGTCTCCATGTAGTCCATGCCGTGGTTGTTGGCCATGGACACGACGTCGACCCCGGCGGCCTTCAGCGCGGTGAAGGCGGTCGGCGGCGCCCGGAACGTGAACTGCTTCCCCGGCGCCGGCGTCCCGCCCGTGGTGATCGCCGTCTCCAGGTTCACCATCGATAAGTCGGACTTGCGCAGCACGCTCGCGATCGGCCCGAGCGCCGTGCTCGGGCCGGCCAGCCGTCCCCGCAGCATCCCCTCGAAGTGCACGTCCCCGCCGAAGGAGATCGTGTACGGCCGCCGCTTCGGCTTGGGCTTCGCCGTCGGCGACTCGGCCACCTGCTGGTCCACCGGCTTGCTCTGCGGCTCTTTCTCGGGGGCCGATGAGCAGGCCACCAAGGACGCGGCGACGGCGAACACCGGGAGGGCACGGGGGAATCTCATCTGCCGCCACTTCCGCTCGAATCCGGTCGTTTAGGGATTGAGCATGCCATGCAGGGCGGATTACCGCGCAGGCTCCCCCTTCTCCAGCAACCTGCGCATCGCCTCCCGGGTCGCGTCGTCCATCGGCGTGTACACGACCAGCCGGATCTCGGCCACGGCGGTGAGGCTGGTCGTGCTGAAGCGCAGCTCCCCCAGCTCCACGTGCTTGAACCGCTTCACCCTCGGCCCCGGCTCGGCCACGTCCTGCCTGGCCCACAACCGCGCGAACTCGGCGCTCTCCGAGCTGAGCCGGCGGACGAAGTCCTGCCAGCACGGGTCGTCCACGTGGCGGCTGTAGGCGCCCCTGAACACCGCCACGGCCCGCGCGAGCTCCTGGTCGCGGTTGAGCAGCAGGGTCGCGGGGGCGGGGGTGAGACAGGTGTACCAGAGCGAGTTCCGCTCGCCCTCCGGCGCGCTGACCAGCTCGGGGAACACGGCGGCGTAGGCGGCGTTCCAGGCCAGGGCGTCGCACCGGCTGTTGGTCACGACGGCGGGCATGTCGCCGAGCCGGTCGAGGATCTGCCGCATCTCGGGCGTCACCTGGCCCGAGTCGGTGTCGGCCGGGCTCAGCGCCTGGCCCGCCAGCCGGTAGAGGTGCTGGCGCTCGGCGGCGTCAAGCCTGAGCGTACGGGCGATCGCGTCCAGCACCTGGGCGCTGGCGTTGATAGGCCGACCCTGCTCCAGCCACGTGTACCAGGTCACGCCGACGCCCGCGAGCTGGGCGACCTCCTCGCGCCGCAGGCCGGGCGTCCGCCTGCGCGGTCCCGGCGCGAGGTCGACCATCTCGGGGGTGATCCGCTCGCGACGCGTACGCAGGAACGCCGACAGGTCGATGCGCTTTGCCTCTGCCACGCTCATGTCTCCACTATGGGGCGAAGCACCAAATTCTATCCAGTTACCGCCAGTACCAGTATAAGTGGGCTCTCGTTACTGGTACTGGATCCCCGGCAGACTGCTACACATGACGCAAACTGCCGCTATTTCCCCTTCTGTGGACACCAAACCGCAGGAAGGGAACCGGGCCAGCGGCCTGCTCCTTGCGATCATCCTCGTGGGGCAGTTCCTGGCCATCCTGAACGTCAACATCGTCAACGTGGCCACCCCGACCATCGAGTCCGACCTGCACTCCTCAGGCGCCGGGCTGCAGATGATCGTCGCCGGATACACCATTGTCTATGCCGTCCTGTTGATCACCGGAGCCAGGGTCGGCGACCTGTTCGGCTACCGCAACGCATTCCTGGGCGGGCTGGCGCTGTTCACGGTGACCACGCTCGGCGCGGGCCTGGCGCCCTCGACGGGCTGGCTGGTGGCCGCCCGCCTGCTGCAGGGCGCCGGGGCGGCGATGATGATGCCGCAGGTCCTGACGTTGATCCAGCGCAACTACCACGGCGCGGCCAGAGGTCGGGCGATGGGCTTGTGGTCGCTGGTGATCAGCGGTGGCATCGTGATCGGCCAGGCTTTCGGCGGGATCCTGCTGGGTCTGGGCGCGGGCTGGCGAGTGGTGTTCCTGGTGCTGGTGCCGATCGGCGCGCTGCTGATGGTGGCCGGGATGAAGGTGCTGCCCGCCGACGAGGGCGGGGGCCGGACGGGCCTCGACCCGTGGGGCCTGGTGTCCCTGTCCGCGGCCGTGCTCCTGCTCGTCGTGCCGCTGGTCCTGGGCCGCGAGCTCGGGTGGCCGGCGTGGGGCTGGATCTCGATGGCGCTGAGCGTGGTGACGTTCTTCGCGTTCGTCCGCATCGAGCGCTGGGTGACGGCCCGCGGCGGGCGTCCCCTGGTGGACGCGCGAGTGCTGCGCGCGCCCGGCATGCGGCCGGGGCTGGCGATCCTGCTGTTCGGCCCGGCGACCTGGGGCGCGTTCCTGTTCACCTCGGCCCTGCACCTGCAGGGCGAGCTGCACCTGACGCCGCTGTCCTCCGGCATGATGCTGGTGCCGTGCGCGCTGGCCTTCGGCCTCGTCGGGCTCCTCTGGCCGCGCCTCCCGCTCCGCCTGCAGCGCCCGCTGGTGCCCTTCGGCTACGTGGTGGCCGCCCCCGCCTATCTCGGGCTGGGGCTCGCCGCCGGCGGCGGCCTCCCGTACGCGGTCATGAGCGCCCTCGTCGGCGCCGGGCTCGGCGTGCAGGTCGCGGTGACGAACATGGCGACCGAGCAGGTGGACGACGCCTACGCCGCGGACGCGAGCGGCGCGCTGCTCACCGTGATGCAGCTCGGGCAGGTCATCGGCGTCTCCACGGTCGGAACGCTGTTCATCACGCTGAGCCAGGGCCACGGCACGGTGTCCGCCTCGCTGGTCTCCTCCATCGCCATGGCGGGCCTCGCCGTGGTCGCGGGGCTGAGCTCGCTCTTCCTCGTACGGCGCCGCGTACCGGCCGTATAAACCGGGGCCGGGAATTACTCCCACGAAGCAAGACGGCCCGCGCCCCCTTTACCGGGGACGCGGGCCGTCTTATGCACTCCGGGAAAAGAATTCCCGGAAAGAAACCTCAATCTGCGAAATATCCCTGAGCCGTCCTGCCGCGCGAGAAAAAATGCTGCGGCGGTTACGGTTTTTCAGGCACCTGGTACGAGCGTGGCCAAGTCGAACTCGCCCTCACGCACTCCCGCGGTGAAGGCGGCCCACTCCTCAGGAGTGAAGACGAGAACGGGCCCGTCCTGCTCCTTGCTGTCCCTGAGCGCAACGTTGCCGTCAGCCAGGGGGGCGACCTCGACGCAGGCCGATGCGCCGTTGCAGAATCTGCTCTTCCGCCAGGCGGCCGCCGTAGTGTGGATGTACATTCTCTCCCCAAATGCGTAAAGGGGCTCCGTTGCCCCTTCCTGAGGTCTCGCCGTTAACGTCTCCACAGCATGGCCTTCCGCTGGATAAGAACGCGTGATTCGTCCTCATCCAGGGCCTCCGACTTGATATGGTCGAAAGCCGCTTCGTACCCGGCCACCCGTTCGAGATCATCGACGAAGTGAGCAGTATACAGCTGCTCTAGGTACACAACATCATCAAATGCCGCAAACTTAAGATGAATAAACGCGCCGGTGTTAACCGGATGAAGTGAGTCCAGGGTCAGGACGTGAATGCTGACGTGCGGCAGCAGGGAGACCTCCAGGAGATGCTCCATCTGCTCGCGCATGACCGAGGGCTCGCCGAAACGGCGCGTCAGCGCCGACTCGTCGAGAACCACCGTCAGCTCGCAGGGATCCGCCCGGTGCAACACCCGCTGTTGCCTGTCGAGGCGGGCTTCGACCCGGCTCCTGACACCGCTGTGCGTGATGCGCGCGATGCCACGGGTCGCCAGGATGACCTCCCTGGCATAGTCCTCGGTCTGCAAGGTGCCAGGCACGATCTGGGGTTCCCAGTTGCGCTGGAATTTCGCCTCGGCCTCTAACCCGAGGAATCTTGTGTACTCCTCAGGTAGGGCGTCCTCGTAATCTTCCCACCAGCCGCGCTGCTCCGCATCCCGCAACAGGCCGAAGAGCTCGTCAAGTTTCTCCTCGTCCACGCGGTAGAGCTGCGCCATGACCTTGATGTCGTCGGCGCTGGGCATGGTCTTGGCGGCCTCGATGCGGCTGACCTTGCTCGCGGACCAGCCGAGCTCGCTGGCCGCCCTGGCCCCGGTGAGCTTCTTCCGCTCCCGGAGGAGGCGCAGCTCCTGACCGAGCCGGAGCCTGCGTACAGTCGGACTGCCCTGCTGCGATGGCACCGCCACTCTCCTTGTTCGGGAATGAAGGTGTAGCCGGTGGGGATCGTTTGGGGCCCGGCTTTTGGGGCCGTTCGCCCAATCTTACACTGCAAGTTGCATGTGGAGTGCCGCTCGTCCTTGTCAGAAGGCTTTCATGGGGAGAGCGTAGGGGCAAGACGAACTCCGGTCAGGGGTGGGCCTGGGGTGGAACATCTCCCGTTGCACACCGTGCATGACACTTCTGGTGCAAGTTGCACGGCAAGAGGTTAAGAAATGTAAATCTTCCCTTGCTTAAAGTATTGCAGCATCGCTCACCTCGGGGGACGATCGGTTCCAGGAGGGTTCTCGAGTGGTGAGGAGGCCGGGCATGACGACACGGCCGTACACATCGGGCCTTCCGACCTCGATCGCGCGGCCCCGCCCAGGCCGCCTCGCCGGCAACGTCGCCGCCCCGGATACGAAACTCCGCCCCAGGGAGGCCGCTTGCCGGAAGGACTTCGGAATCGCCTGAAGAACTCAGCGAGAGTCCGCTCATTCGAGCCTGGAAAAAACCGGGCCGCGGCTGACCACCAGCGCGCCGCATTCGGGCTGCCACCCTGCGGCGATACCGGTCATCAGCCGTCGGTCCGGCGAAGAAGCCACCTCTGAAAATGCCGCGAAAGGGGTCTTCTCATGTACTCACAAGGTACCAAGGGACTCGCCCGAATCAAGTGCCGGATCCGAGAGCTTATGGCTTGGGCCGATCGCGAGATCTGCATGGAGCCCGACGAGTTCGCCCACCACGTCGGATGGACCGTGAGCAGGACCGGATTCGGCTCACGTCGCTACCGCGACCCGCGGTTCGACCAGCTCAGCGTGCCACAGCGCGTGACGGAGGAGGTGTCCTGACGTGCCGAGGAACCCGCGCAACCAGATCTACCCCGCCAACGAGGACCTTCCCGCCGCCGGGCGCGGCGGGCCGCTGGTCAGGCTGTGGCGGGTCCGTACCGAGCTGATGCTGCTCGCCGCGCTGGCGCTGCTGACGCTCACCCTGCTGGGGGCCACCCAGGAGGGCCGGTGGTGGCCGTTCGTCCTGCTGACGAGCGCCGTCTCGGTGCCGGCCGCCACCAGGAGCGGGCGCAACTGGGTGAGCGCGCACTTCTGGTGCGTGGTCTCCAGGCACCGCCTGCACCGGGTCTGCCTGGAGACCACGATGCACACCAGGGCCGGGCGGATCCCGCTGGTGCTCTGGATCACGCCGACGACCACGGGCGAGAAGGCCCTGATCATGACCAGGGCCGGGATCTCCGCCGAGGAGTTCGAGGCGTACCGCGAGGAGATCGCGGCCGCCTGCTGGGCCAGGAGCGCCAACGTCTACCGGCACCGGCGCCGGGCGCAGTTCGTGATCGTGGAGATCGTCAGGCGCGACGAGGTCCCGGGGGCGACCTCTCCCGGACTCGACCGGCTGTACGGCAGACGGGCCTGGCTCTCGCTGAGACCCGACCTCGAGGAGCCGCCTGATCTGCGCGCACCGGCCGCGCTGGCCAAGGCGGGCTGAGGACCTGGGGGAATCCGGGACATTTCCCCGGGTGGGAAGCCCCGGAGACCGCGGGGGCTCCGGGGCTTCCCCATGTGCGCGGTACGGGCCAAGATGAGTTCAGCTGGCGAACTCAGGAGTCGTGATGACGTCGACCGTCCACCGGACCTGTCCCCTCTGCGAGGCCGTCTGCGGCCTGACGCTCACCCTCGACGAGGGCGGGCACGTGACCAGCGTCCGCGGTGACAAGGACGATCCGTTCAGCAAGGGGTTCATCTGCCCGAAGGGGGCCAGCCTCGGCCGGCTCGACGAGGACCCCGACCGGCTGAGCAGGCCGCTGATCAGGGAGGGCGACCTGTGGCGCGAGGTCGGCTGGGAGGAGGCGTTCGCCGCCGTCAAGGCGGGCCTCGACCGGGTCGCCGACCGCCGGTCCGCCGCGATCTACCTCGGCAACCCGAACGCCCACAGCATGGCGGGCGCCCTGTACGGCGCGCCCCTGATCAAGGCGCTCGGCACCCGCAACGTCTACTCCGCCAGCACCGCCGACCAGATGCCCAAGCATGTCGCGAGCGGGCTCATGTTCGGGCACCCGCTGGCCATCCCGGTCCCCGACCTGGACAGGACCGACTATCTGCTG
The DNA here is from genome assembly GCF_053590415.1 of Nonomuraea sp. NPDC003201. Lineage (NCBI taxonomy): Bacteria > Bacillati > Actinomycetota > Actinomycetes > Streptosporangiales > Streptosporangiaceae > Nonomuraea > Nonomuraea sp. NPDC003201. The sequence continues at coordinate 47,060 of NZ_JBSFTC010000007.1, read as the reverse complement.
ATGCTGGGGGCCAACCCGCTGGAGTCCAACGGCTCGCTGTGCACCGCGCCCGACTTCCCCGGGCGGCTGAAGGCCCTGCGCGGCCGCGGCGGCCGGCTCGTCGTGGTGGACCCGCGCCGTACGCGCACCGCCGCGCTGGCCGACGAGCACGTCTTCGTCCGCCCCGGGACGGACGCCTACCTGCTGTTCGGCATCGTCCACACGCTGTTCGCCGAGGATCTCGTCAAGCCGTCACACCAGGTCAACGGGCTGGCCGAGGTGCGCGAGGCGGCCAAGCACCTCCCGCCGGAGGCGGTCTCCGGGCGCACCGGGGTGCCCGCCGAGGTGATCGTGCGGCTGGCCAGGGAGCTGGCGGCAGCCCGTACGGCCGCCGTCTACGCCAGGATCGGCACCTGCACGGCCGAGTTCGGCACGCTGGCCCAGTGGCTCGTGGACGTGCTCAACGTGCTCACCGGCAACCTCGACCGGCCGGGCGGCGCCATGTTCCCCAAGCCCGCGACCGAGTTCGGCGCGCGACGCAGGCCGTACACGGTGGGGCGGTGGAAGAGCCGCGTCAGGGGACTGCCGGAGAGCAACGGCGAGCTGCCGGTGGCCACGCTCGCCGACGAGATCGAGACGCCCGGCGAGGGGCAGGTCACGTTCCTGATCACGGTGGCGGGCAACCCCGTGCTCTCGGCGCCCCACGGGGCCAGGCTCGACGCGGCCTTCGGGCGGCTCGACTTCATGGTGAGCGTGGACCCGTACCTCAACGAGACCACCAGGCACGCGAACGTCATCCTCCCGCCACCGCGGATGCTGCAGTCGGGCCACTACGACTTCGCGCTGCTCGGGTTCGCGGTCCGCAACTACGCCCGCTACTCGCCGCCGCTGCTGCCGCTGGACGGGCAGCCCTCCGAGGCCCAGATCCTGGCCAGGCTGGCCATGATCGCCTCGGGCCTGGAGGGGGACCTGGACGAGTTCGTGATCGGCGAGATGCTGCGCAAGGCCACCGAGACGCCCGGCTCCGGGGTCGAGGGACGGGACGTGGCCGGGCTGCGCGCCGGGCTGGAGGGCGAGACGGGCGGCGAGCGCCGGCTGGACCTCATGCTCAAGCTCGGCCCCTACGGCGAGTGGGCCGGCAAGGGCGACCTGTCGCTGCGCAAGCTGCTCGACAACCCGCACGGCCTGGACCTCGGCCCGCTGGAGCCCCGGCTCGGCGAGGTGCTGAAGACCGCCTCGGGCCTGATCGAGCTGGCGCCGCCGCAGATCGTCGAGGACGTGGAACGGCTGCGCGGCAAGCTGGAGGAGGACCCGCCGGAGATCGTCCTGATCGGGCGGCGCCACCTGCGCTCCAACAACAGCTGGCTGCACAACGTGGGCCCGCTGGTCGGCGGCAGCAACACCTGCACGCTGCAGATCAACCCGGCCGACGTGACCAGGCTCGGGCTCGACGGCGAGGCGGTGGTCCGCTCCGCGAAGGGGCAGCTCACGGTGCCGCTCGAACCCACCGACACGATCATGCCGGGGGTGGTCAGCCTGCCGCACGGCTGGGGCCACGCGGGCAGCTCACAGAGCGTGGCGGCCGAGCACGCGGGGGTCAGCGTCAACACGCTCACCGACGAATCCACCGTCGATGTACTGAGTGGTAACGCAGTGTTCAACGGAGTTCCGGTCACGATTTCACCAACCGGGGTGATCATCGCACAATAGGGTGTCGCGCGTGACTATCGCGCCAGAAGAGGACCGCCTGAACGCCCAGATCGCCTTCGCCATCGAGATCGACAAGTTGAAGCGGATCATCCGCCGCAACCATTTGATGGACGGCTCGCGGCGGGAGAACACCGCCGAGCACTCCTGGTACGTGGGCACGTTGGCGATGATCCTCGGCGAGCATGCCCCACCCGGGACCGACCTCCAACGGGTGGTGGCCATGTTGCTCGTGCACGACCTGGTCGAGATCGACGCCGGCGACACGTTCATCTATGACCCCGTGGAGGTGGCCGCGCAGGCCGGCGCCGAGCGCGCCGCCGCCGACCGCATCTTCGGACTGCTGCCCGCCGACCAGGGGCAGTGGATGCGGGAGCTGTGGGACGAGTTCGAGGCCAGGAAGACGCCGGAGGCCAGGTTCGCCAAGGCGCTCGACCGTTTCTCCCCGATCCTGGCCAACCACCTCACCGAGGGTGGCACGTGGCCGTTGTTCAAGGTCAAGGCCGCACAGGTCAGGGAGAAGGTACGGATCATCGAGGAAGGTTCGCCGTCCCTCGGCGCGTACGCGCTGGAGCTGGTCGAACTCTCCGTGGCCAGGGGACACCTGTCCGAGTGATCCCCACATGGGCGGGGTAGGGGACTTGTCGTGAAAGAGGAAGTGCGAGCGAAACGTCGGCCGTTGCGGGGTTTGGCCGGGCCGGTTGCTCTCGCCGACCGGCTCGAGAAGTCCAAGGCCCTGGACACGCCGATCAGAGTGCTGGCCAAGACCGTACGCCAGCGCATCCGTCCCGGCCGGCTACGTGACCTGCTGCACGGCGTCCCCACGGGCAAACCGCTGCACCCGCCGCTGGCCACGGTCAGCCTGGGCTGCTGGCTGTCCGCGGCGGTGCTGGACCTCACCGATGGCGATCCGCGGGCCTCGCGCGTGCTGCTGGCCACGGGCATCGCCAACGCGCTGCCCACGGCGGCGGCCGGGCTGACCGACTGGTCCTCTCTCCACCGCGAGCAGCAGCGCGTGGGCTTCGTCCACATGCTGTCGAACGTGGCCGCGCTGGGCCTGTTCTCCGGCTCCCTGCTGGCCCGGGTACGCGGGCGCGAGCAGATGGGCCGCACCCTGACCCTGGCCGGGCTCGGCCTGGCAGGGCTCGGCGGCTATCTCGGCGGCCACATGGCCTACCGGCAGGCGGCCGGGGCCAACCACGCCCCGCAGGTCTCCCACCTGGTGCCGCTGGGCTGGCACGACCTGTGCCTGCTCAAGGACCTGCCGGAGGGCCGGCCCGTCGCGCGGCGGCTCGGCTACATCCAGCTCTTCGTGCTGCGCCAGGGCGAGGCCGTCACCGTGCTCGCCGACCGCTGTCCGCACCTGGCCGGCCCGCTGCACCAGGGCAGGCTGGTCATCGAGAACGGAGAGGCGTGCGTGGTCTGCCCGTGGCACGGCAGCACGTTCAGGCTGGCCGACGGCTCGGTGCGGCACGGTCCTGCGACCGCCCCCGCGCCCATGTTCGAGACGCGGATCCGGCGTGACGGCACGCTCCAGGTGCGGCCGGGGTTGACCTGAAGTTCGCTTGAGGTTTTACCGTCGGCCCCATGAGCACGATTCTGGTGACCGGCGCGACCGGCAATGTCGGCAGGCATGTGGTGTCCCAGCTCGCGGGAGCGGGGCTGGAGGTGCGGGCCCTCGTCAGGGACCCCGCGCGGGCAAGGCTGCCCGAACACGTGGAGGTGGTGCGCGGCGACCTGTCCGCGCCCGGGACGCTGGAGCCCGCGCTGAAAGGCGTGGAGAGCGTGTTCCTGCTGTGGCCCCATTTCACGGCGGACGGCGCCGCCGAGGTGGTCACGGCCATCGCCGGGCACGCGCGGCGCGTGGTCTACCTGTCGGCCAACGTGGCGGACGAGCCGGTGACGCACTACCACGAGATCGAGCGGCTGATCCGGCACTCGGGGCTCGGGTGGACGTTCCTGCGGCCCGGCGGCTTCGCGGCCAACACGCTGGGCTGGGCCGGGCAGATCAGGCAGGGCGTGGTGCGCTGGCCGTACGGGCAGGCTTCGAGGCCCCTGATCCACGAGCGGGACATCGCGGCCGTGGCCACGCACGTGCTCACCTCGGCGGGCCACAACGGCGCCACATACGTGCTGACCGGCCCCGAGCGGCTCACCCAGGCCGAGCAGGTGCGCGTGATCGGTGCGGCGACCGGGCGCGAGGTGCGCTGGGAGGAGCAGCCGCCGGAGGAGGCCCGCGAGCAGCTCATGGCCGCCTGGGGGAACGCGGCCTTCGTCGAGAGCGCGCTGAAGGCGTGGGGCAGCTTCGTGGCGGCTCCCGAGCAGGCCACCGACACCGTGGAGCGGCTGCTCGGCAGGCCCGCTCTGACGTTCGGTCAGTGGGCGGAGGACCACGTGGCGGACTTCAGCTGACCTCGTCCACGGGATGCTCCACGAGGGCCAGGATGCGGCTGGACATGAACCTGGCCGTGCGCACCGGCGTGCCGGTGCGGGTGACCTCGCTCACCTCGACGAGCCCCCGCCTCGTGGTCACGTCGACCCGCCGCCCGGCGCGAGTGGCCCTGATCTCGTACGTACGCGGTGTGCCTCCGGCATCGATGACGATCTCTACCCAGTCGCCCTTCATGTACGGATTCATACCCGCAAACGCGACATTCTATCCGTACACCAGTACGAAAATCGCCGCAATGCCGACGCAGACGATGATCGCCCGGAGCACGGGCGCCGGGATGCGCCGCCCCACCCTGGCGCCCAGGAAGCCGCCCGCCACCGCGCCCATGGCCACCCCCGCCACGGCGAGCCAGTTCACGTGCGCGACCACGATGAACAGCGCGGCGGCCACGATGAACAGCGCGGCGGCCACGGCGTTGACGATCAGCGCGAGGACGTTCTTGGCCGCGTTCACCCGCTGGAGGTCGTCGTCGAGGAAGCTGCCGAGCAGCCCGATCAGCAACACGCCCTGCGCCGCGCCGAAGTACCCGCCGTAGATCCCGGCGGCCAGCACGCCGAACCACAGCTCCAGCCCTCCGTGCGGGTGCGCGTGCCGCCGCCGGTCGGCCAGCCACCGGTTGAGCCTGGGCTGCACCAGGACCAGCACGCAGGCCAGCGCGATCAGCGCGATGACGACGACCTGGAACACCGACGGGTCCAGGAACAGCAGCAGGATCCCGCCGGCCAGCGCTCCGAGGGCCGAGGCCAGCCCCAGGCGCAGGAGGCGTTCGCGCTGGCCCCGGAGCTCGGGGCGGTAGCCGTACGCGGCGGTGAACGAGCCCGGCACGAGCCCGATGGTGTTGGAGACGTTGGCGGTGACGGGATCGACGCCGATGGCCAGCAGCGTGGGGAACGTGATCAGGGAGCCTGACCCGACGACCGCGTTGATCGCACCGGCCACCATCCCGGCCACGCAGACCGCGGCCAGCTCCCACCCCGTCACAAGCCCTCCTTACGTGTCCGGGCTCTTAGGGGGTGTGAAGAGGCCGCCCAGATTCTCCAGAACTTTGCCCATTTCTGATGGGACGATCCAGATCTTATTGGCGTCGCCCTTGGCGATCTCAGGCAGGGTCTGCAGGTACTGGTAGGCGAGCAGGTGCTGGTCGGGCTGCCCCTCGTGGATGGCCTTGAACACCATGCCGATCGCGTCCGCCTGGCCCTTGGCCCGCATGGCCTGGGCCTCGGCCTCCGCCTGCGCGCGCAGCACGGCCGCCTCCGCCTCGCCGCGCGCCCGCAGCACGGCCGCCTGCTTCTCGCCCTCCGCCTGGAGGATCGCCGCCTGGCGCTGGCCCTCGGCGGTCAGCACGGCGGCGCGCTTGTCGCGGTCGGCGCGCATCTGCTTCTCCATCGAGTCCTGGATGGAGGAGGGCGGGTCGATGGCCTTGAGCTCGACTCTGTTGACCCGGATGCCCCACTTGCCCGTCGCCTCGTCGAGCACGCCGCGCAGCGCGGTGTTGATGTCCTCGCGCGAGGTCAGCGTGCGTTCCAGGTCCATGCCGCCGACCACGTTCCGCAGTGTCGTGACCGTGAGCTGCTCGACGCCGATCAGGAAGTTCGCGATCTCGTACGTGGCCGCCTTCGGATTGGTGACCTGGAAGTAGATGACGGTGTCGATGGACACGACCAGGTTGTCCGAGGTGATCACCGGCTGCGGCGGGAAGGAGACCACCTGCTCCCGCAGGTCGATCATGTCCTTGATGCGGTCGATGAACGGCACCACGAGGTTGAGCCCCGGGGTCAGCGTCCGGTGGTAGCGCCCGAGGCGTTCGATGATGGCGGCCGTGGCCTGGGGGATGATGCGGACCGTTCGGGCCACCCCGAAGCCCACGGCCGCGACCACGACAAGGGCGACGATGAGCTGCTCGACGGACATGGCGACGCTCCGAAGTCGAGGGGACCGACTCCGTTGATCCTATTTCCTTTCAGCTTTCGGCGGCTTTTATGTGGATAAATAGGGGGATTAGTGGGCGCGCGCGTACCAGCGGCCCTCGGCGCTGCGCTCCAGCGAGAGCGGCACCCCGAACGTCTGCGACAGGTTTTCGGGCGTCATCACGTGCTCCAGCGGCCCCTGCGCCACCACCGAGCCGTGCCTCAGCAGCAGCCCGTGCGTGAACCCGATCGGCACCTCTTCCACGTGGTGCGTCACCAGCATGAGCGTCGGCGAACGGTAGTCGCCCGCCAGCACCGAGAGCCGGCGCACCAGGTCTTCGCGCCCGCCCAGGTCGAGCCCGGCCGCGGGCTCGTCGAGCAGCAGCATCTCGGGGTCGGGCATGAGGGCGCGCGCGATCTGCACCCGCTTGCGCTCCCCCTCCGACAGCGTGCCGAACCGCCGCCTGATCAGATGGGCCGCGCCCATCATGTCGATCAGCTCGACCGCCCTGGTCACGTCGTTGGAGTCGTACTCCTCCGTCCAGCGGCCCATGATCCCGTACGAGGCGGTCAGCACGAGGTCGATGACCTTCTCCTCCGGCGGGATGCGCTCGGCCAGCGCGGAGCTCGCCAGCCCGATCCGCGGGCGCAGATCGAAGACGTCCGCCTGTCCCAGCCGCTCCCCGAGCACCTCGACCAGGCCCTCGCTCGGGTAGAGCAACGTGGCCGCGACCTGCAGCAACGTGGTCTTGCCCGCGCCGTTGGGGCCGACGACGACCCAACGCTCGTCGGCGTTGACCGTCCAGTCGATGCCGCGCAGCAGGGCCGCTCCGTCCCGCCTGACGGCGACGTCCTGGAGCCGCAGCACCTGACCACCCATCCCCGATACCTCCTTAGGAGTCACGCTCGGGACAAACCTATTGCAGGGCGAGCGCATATCGTGGATCGGTGCGCCCTGAATCGCCTGTCTGTCCCTCCCTGGTCGCCTGGGGCAACGCGTGGCTCGCCGGTCACGTCGGTCTCGACGAGGCGGCTGACCACGTGGAAGCCACCGGCGGTCCCACCGTGGCCGACGACGCCCCGTTGCGTAAATACCTCGCAAACCTGCGCTCCGACGGCCTGCGCGAGTTCCGGCTCGCGCTGCCCGCGCCCGGCGATCCGCTGGGGCTGTCGGGGCCCGCGCCGTTCAACTCGGCCGCGGTGGACGCCGGGGAGGCCGCCATCGCGGTGCTCGACGGCCGCAACCTCGGCCTGGTGCCGGTGCCCGACCTGCGCGGATCGTCCTATGTCGGGGTACGCCTGGAGATCCACGACTCCGGGCCCGTACGCCATGATCTGCCGTCGCTGTCGGAGGCCGAACGCGAGCTGTCGGAGGCCATGCGCTCGGCCACCGACACCCTGTCCGCCGTCGAAGGCCCCCTGCAGTCCCGCCCCTCGTCCGTCGGACACCGGGGCGGCGAGCTGGCGCCCGGCTACCCCGCGCGGGCGCACCGCGTCTCCACCCTCGCCACGCGGCTGGCCACCGTGGTGCGGCTGGCCGACGAGCGCGGGCTCACGTCGGGGCAGGTCGCCGCCCGCGCCATGGCCCTGCGTGACCTGGACCGGGCGGTACGCCGTGCGGTCGTGGCCGCCCATCACGCGATCTTCGAACCGCTCAGGAGCACGTAGCCGGCCCACTAGGAGCCGCTCGCGATCTTCCACAGCCTGACCACCTTGTCCTTGCCCGCGGACATGACGACCGCGTCGCCGTCGAGTGGGACGATGCCCACGGCGTACACGCCCTTCTTGTGGGCCTTGACCGGTTTGCCGAGCGTCTTGCGGGTCTCGGGGTCCCAGAGCCTGATCGTGCCGTCGGTGCCGCCGGACAGCAGCACCGTGCGGCCGTCGAGGGTGCCGAAGGAGAGCGAGTAAACGATCTTCTTGTGGCCGGAGAGGGTGGCGACGGTCTTGCGGCTCTTCGGATCCCAGAGCCTGATTTTTCCGTCTTTACCGCCAGATGCCACGACCGTCTTCCCGCTCACCTTGCCGACCGCGACCGAGTACACGCCCCTGGAATGGCCCTTGTACGCCTTCCCGTACGCCTTGCGCCGGGCCATGTCCCACATGCGCACCGTCTCGTCCTCGCTGGCCGAGATGGCGACGGCCCGGTCGCCCATGTGGGTGGCGCTGAGCCAGTTGACCGGCTTGCGGTGGGCTCTGATGATCTTGCCGGTGGACTTGCGCTTCTTCAGGTCCCAGAACCTCAGATAGCCGTCGGCGTCGCCGGTGACCGCGACGTACCTGCCCTTCACCTTGGTGACGGCGACCGCGTAGACGGCGTCGCCGTGCCAGCCGAGCACCTTGCCCTTGTGGGTCTTGAGGTTCCACAGGCGCACGCTGCCGTCGTACCCGCCGGAGACGGCCATGGGGGTCTTGCCGACCATCACGCAGGCGACGGCGTACACCTCCTCGCTGTGGCCCTTCATCGTGGCCAGCGACTTGTGCCCGGCCAGGTCCCACAGCCGCACCCGGCCGTCCTGCCCGCCGGTGACCAGCCACGCCTTGCCGCCCGCGGAGATCGCGGAGATCGTCTGGACGCCCTTGGTGTGGCCCTTGAACGACTTCCCGTCCTGCTTGCCGAGGACGGGGACGACCTTCTGCGTCGGGGTGACCGTCGGGGTGGGTGTGACCTGGGTCGGTGTGGGCGTCGGGGTCTCGGTCTGCGGCTGGGCCTGCGTCTGAGCCGGGCCCGCGCTCACGGAGGTGGTGGCCTGGGCCGCGTTCCCGCCGGTCGGCGCGCCGGTGCCGAACATCTTCGGCCCGAAGTACAGCACGCTCCCGGCCAGGGCCAGCGCCACGACGAGCGCGCCGGAGACCATGGCGGCCCGCCTGCGCCTGGCGTTGGTCTCGTCGGGCCGCTCCTCTGCCGGCGCATGCTTGAAGAACGCGTCATTGTCCCCCCGCCCGCCGCCCTCCCGCGCCGACGGCTTCTGGGATGAGGGCGGCCCCTCCCCTCCCGCAACCGCCTCCGACCCCGGCGCCACCGGGCCGGGCGCCGGTGGACGGGGCGCGGCCGGGTGGGGCGTGGCGCTCATCGGATAGGGCGGCGGCGCCGGTGACGGACCCGACGGAGGCTGCTGCCGAGGCACGTAAGGCACCCCATGCGGCCCGCCCCCGTGCTGCGGCCCGCCTCCGTAGCCGGGCGTCGCACCCTGCCCAGGCACTCCACCCCGCCTCGGCCCGCCGCCCTGTTGCGGCGGCACGTAAGGCGCCGCAGGTGGTCCGGCCGCAGGGCCGTGGGACGGGGGATATGCCTCCCCCGACGGGTTCGCCCACCCGTACCCGCCAGGAGGGGCGGACGACGGAGGGCCACCGGGATTCGCCCACCCGCTGCCACCCACCGGAGGCTCGGGCGCGGGCCCGGGGTTCGCCCAGCCGCCGGCAGGCGCGGGCGGATCCGGCGGGGTCTGCTCGGCCGCGAGTTGCGAGCCCGTGTTGAGCGCGTCCTCGGGCCGCGGCGACTCACCCTCGTTCGCCAGCAGCGCGAACAGCACGTCGACCGCCACGGGCCGCTCGTCGGCCCGCTTGCGCAGGCATGACCCCACGACCGGCCGCAGGGTCTCGGGCAGCGCCGAGAGGTCGGGCTCCTCGTGCATCACCCGGTAGACGACCGCGGGCAGGCTGTCCTGGCCGAACGCGGGCCGCCCCGTGGCCGCGAACACCATGGTCAGGGCCCAGCTGAACATGTCGCTGGCCGGCCCCACCCGCTCGGCCGAGATCTGCTCGGGCGACATGTACGCGGGCGTCCCCACGACCCCGCTGCTGATCGTCATGGCCGAGTCCAGCGCCCGCGCGATGCCGAAGTCGATCACCCGCGGCCCGTCGTGGCCGAGCAGCACGTTGCTGGGCTTGAAGTCGCGGTGCACGATCCCGGCGCGGTGGATGGCGGCCAGCGCGGTGACCGTTCCGACGGCCAGGCGGTAGAGCGCGCCGCCCGTACGAGGCCCGTCCCGCTGCACCACCGCCTGCAGGGAGACCCCGTCCACCAGCTCGCTGACGATGTACGGATGCTCGCCGTCCATGTGGGCCCCAAGCACCTGCGCGGTGCAGAACTGGGCCACCCGCCGCGCGGCCGCCACCTCGCGCAGGAAGCGTTCGGAGTCCAGTCCGGGCTTGTCCAGCCGGGTGTTCAGGAGCTTGATCGCCACGCGCCGCCCGTCCGGCGACTCACCCTCGAAAACGATCCCCTGCGCCCCCTTGCCCAGGCGGCCGAGCAGCCGGTATTCGCCCAGTGTTCGCGGATCGGTCGGCTGTAAGGGGTGCGTTTCCGGCACCTGGCCCTCCCCGTTGTCCTAGACCCCCGTTCACAAGTGGGATAGGCGCGGGCAAAAACCCACAAACCACCCCAGGTCACGAAAGATCATCGCTCTTTGCGAAAAATTTGCCCTACGCAATAATCGTGGAGAAGATCGGGGATTTCCAGCACCGCACGGGGAGCCGTCATATGCGCAGAAGCTTCAGCCTGTTCTTAGCCGGCGGTCTGGCCGCCGCGCCGCTGGCCGTACCCGCCCCGGCGAGTGCCGCCACCGCTGCCGCCCCCACCACCGCGACGGTCGCCCGGGTGAAGCCGTACTCCAGCTTCAAGATCTCCGTCAAGCACAGCGGCCGCACCAAGCGCGGCGGCAAGATCACGTATTACGTCCGCGCCAAGAACCTGGGCCCCTACTACGCCGACTACTACTGGATCGGCGGCCAGGTGCCCAAGGGCGTCGTGCCCACCCTGCGCTGGGGCGCCGCGAAGGGCACCAAGTGCACCTGGGAGGACCGCTGGTTCTGGTGCTGGGGCCCGCTGCGGCTGGAGAAGGGCAAGACCGACTGGCTCAACTTCCAGGTGACGCTGAAGAAGGGCACCAAGGGCACGGCCACGGCGCGGGTCGGCGTGATGTCGTTCGACGTCGACCAGGGCATGGAGAACATCGACGAGGAAGAGCTCAAGCGCCTCGGCATCAAGGGCTACTACTGGCTCAAGAAGGTCAACACCAAGATCGTCTCCCCGCCGCGCCGGCCGGGCCGCAGCTGGTCGCCGCCTCCGCCGGTCAAGACGTACAACCCGCCTGCCAGCCACGAAGAGAGCAACAAGAAGAAGGACACCTGACCCTCACCCCAGGCCGTGCCGTACGGCGTACAGCGCGGCCTGGGTGCGGTCCTGGACGCCCAGCTTCATCAGCACGTTGGAGACGTGGGTCTTGACCGTCTTCTCCGCGACGGCCAGGCTCCTGGCGATCTCCCGGTTGGACCGGCCGGCCGCGATGAGCGCGAGCACCTCGCGTTCGCGGTCGGTCAGCGGCACCGGTGGCGGGCCGTCCGGCGCCGACAGCATCGCCTCGGCGGCCTCGGGCGCCAGTAACACCTGCCCTCCGTGCACGGACCGCACGGCCTGCACCAGCGCGGTCGGATCGACGTCCTTGTAGAGGAACCCCGACGCCCCCGCCCGCATGGCCGGGCCGACGTCGGACCGGTCGCTCACCGACGTCAGCACGACCACCCTGGTCGCCGACCCGGCCAGCCGTTCGAGCGTGCCGAGTCCGTCGAGCACCGGCATCTTCAGGTCCAGCAGCAGCACGTCGGGCGCCAGCTCCCCGACCAGCTCGACCGCCTGCGCCCCGTCGCCCGCCTCACCGACGACCGTGATGTCGTCCTGCAGGTCGAGGAACGTACGCAGCCCCTGCCGCACCACCGGATGATCGTCGGCGATCAGCACCCGGATCAAACGCCCACCTCCACACGTACCGTGGTCCCCCGGCCGTGGGCCGACTCGACGGTCATGGCCCCGCCCACGGACTCCGCCCTGTCGCGCATCGACACCAGGCCCAGGCCGCGCGACTCCGCCTGTTCGAAGCCGTTGCCGTCGTCGTGCACGATCAACACCAGCCTGCCATCCGCGTACGCCAGGCGCACGGAGACGCTCGCGGCCTCCGCGTGCCTGAGCGCGTTGTGCAGCGCCTCCTGGGCCACCCTGAGCACCGCCACCTCGACCGCCGGGTCGACCGGCGGCAGCTCCACGCACTCGAACGTGACCAGGGACGGATGGAGCCGGTCCAGCAGGCGCACGTGCTTGCGCAGCGTCTCGGCCAGGCCGTGCCGGTCGAGCTCGGCCGGCCGCAGCTCGACGATCACCGCCCGCAGCTCGGACAGGGCCTCCCCGGCCAGGCGCTGGACGCGTTCGAGCTCGGCGGCGGCTTTCTCGGGCGCCCGGTCGAGCATGGCGGAGGCGGCCTGCGCGGTGAGCCTGAGCGAGAACAGCTTCTGCGTCACGGCGTCGTGCAGCTCGCGGGCCACCCGGTTGCGCTCCTCCAGCATGGCCAGCTCGCGCCCGCGCTCGTAGAGCCTGGCGTTGGCCAGCGCGATGGCCGCGTGCGCGGCGAACAGCGTCAGCAGCTCCTGGTCGGCCTGCGTGAAGCCGCCCGGCGTGCGCTTGTTGGCCAGGAAGATGATGCCGAGCACCTGGTCGCCGTCGCGGATCGGGACGCCGAGGAAGTCCTTCATCACCGGGTGGGCCTTCGGCCACCACTCGAATCTCGGGTCCTTGCGCAGGTCTGGCAGCCTGACGGGACTCCCCTCGCGAAGCATCGCGCCGAGCATGCCATGCTGTCTGGGCAGCGGCCCGATCGCGTCCCACTGCTTGTCGGTGATGCCCTCGGCGACGAACTCGCCGAACGACCCCTCGTCGTCGGGCACGCCGAGCGCGGCGTAGCGGGCGTCGAGCAGCCGTTGCGCCGAGCGTACGATGACCTGCAGCACCTCCCGGACCGACAGATGGCGGGTGACCGCGAGCACCGCGGAGCTCACCGCCTGCAGGATCTCGTCTCGGTCGGAGGTCACGGGACCCAGCTTATGGTCCTAGGACGATGTGCCCAGGCGGCGGCGGGACCTCGGCCCGATGTGCGCGGCCCGCGGCGTTCCTAACGTCGGCACCATGACGAACACCGCACTCATCACCGGCGCTTCCCGCGGTCTCGGACTCGCCCTGGCGAGGTCTCTGGCGGGCGCCGGCTGGAACCTCGTGCTCACCGCCCGCGGCGCGGACGACCTGGAGCGGGCCGCGGCCGAACTGGGCGCCGTCGCGATCCCCGGCGACGTGACGGAGCCCGCGCACGTCGAGCGGCTGGCCCGGGCGGCACCCGAGCTGGACCTGCTGGTCAACAACGCCAGCGACCTCGGCGTGACGCCGCTGCCGCCGCTGGCGGGCTACCCGCTGGAGGCGTTCAGGGTGCTGCTGGAGACCAACGTCACCGCCCCGCTCGCGCTGATCCAGGCCACGCTGCCCGCCCTGCGCGCGGCGGGCGGGGCCGTCGTGAACATCACCTCGGACGCCGCCACGGGCGCGTACGAGGGCTGGGGCGGCTACGGCGCCACCAAGGCGGCCCTGGAGCAGCTCTCCAACGTGTTGTCGGCCGAGGAGCCCGCGGTCCGGGTCTGGTGGGCCGACCCCGGCGAGATGAACACCCGCATGCTCGCCGACGCCGTGGGCGCCGACGAGGCCGCGGGCGCCACCGACCCCGCCAAGGTGGCCGCGGCGCTGCACGACCTGGTGCGGTCCCGTCCGGCCAGCGGCAGAGTGAGCCTGCAATGACCGTCGCGCTCGACTTCGCGCTGCCGCCGGGCCTGTCGGCGAGCGAGCCGCCCGAGGCGCGGGGGATGTCCAGGGACGCGGTACGCCTGATGGTCTCGCGCGGCGACCTCGCCCCCTCGCACCACCACTTCGTCGACCTGCCGGGGCTGCTCGACCCCGGTGACCTGATCGTCGTGAACAACTCGGCGACCCTGCCCGCGGCCGTCCGGCTCGACCGGCTGGCCGTGCACTTCTCCACCGCCAGGGAGGACGGCACCTGGCTGGTCGAGCTGCGCCGCCGTACCGCCACCGCCTCCGAGCCCTACGGCGGTGGTGAGCCCGGCGAGTGGCTGCCGCTGCCGGGGCGGGCCACGCTGCGGCTGATCGAGCGGGAGACGCCGCGTCTGTGGCGGGCGTCGCTGGACCAGGAGGTGGAGCCGTACCTGCGGGCGCACGGGGCGCCGATCCGCTACTCGTACGTGAGCGGGGACTGGCCGATCGAGGCGTACCAGACCGTGTTCGCGACCGTGCCGGGAAGCGCGGAGATGCCGAGCGCGGCGCGGCCGTTCACCGCGGAGCTGGTGACGGCGCTCGTGGCGCGCGGGATCGGGATCGCGCCGATCACCCTGCACACGGGGGTGGCCTCGCCGGAGAAGGACGAGCCGCCCTACGCCGAGCGGTACGAGGTGCCGGAGGCCACGGCGCGGCTGGTCAACCTGGCGCACGAGAGCGGCAACCGGGTGGTGGCCGCGGGCACCACCGTCGTACGGGCGCTGGAGACGGCCGTGGGGGCGGACGGGCTGGTCAGCGCGGCCGCCGGGTGGACCAGGCGGATCGTCACGCCTCAGAGCGGCGTACGGGCCGTCACGGGGCTGATCACCGGGCTGCACGAGCCGCGCTCCAGCCACCTGCTCATGTTGACCGCGATCGCGGGCGAGACGGCGCTCGCGCGGGCCTACGGGGAGGCGCTACAGAACGCATATCTGTGGCACGAGTTCGGTGACACGCACTTGATTCTGAAGAAATAGCCTTTACATAGATTTTGCCAACATGATAGGAACAGCGGGCATTTACGGGGGCTTCAAGTGTGTACGCCTCCCCGTGACCACTTCCTCACCGGAGACGTTTAATGCGTAACCTGACCAAGGCCGCGTCGCTGGCATTGCTGGCGGCGGCCCTGCTTGTCCCGGCTGTTCCGGCTTCCGCCTCTGCCACGACGGCCGCCGGCGAGCCGTTCTCGGCCTTCGACGTCAAAGTGAAGGCTGCCAAGACGGCCAAGGCCGGCGGCAAGCTCAACTTCGGCATCATCGCCACCAACAAGGGGCCCTACCAGGCCGACGCCTACTTTGTCGGCGGCGAGTTCCCCAAGGGGGTCGACCTCAGGCGGATCATGTACCGCTCGAGCGTCAAGGGCACCGAGTGCGGGCTCGAGGGCCGTGCCTTCTTCTGCTTCCTGCCCAAGGTCCTGGAGAAGGGTGACGCCATCTCCCTGATCTTCGAGACCAAGCTCAAGAAGACGGCGACCGGCACGCAGATCGCCAAGCTCGGCGTGATCTCCTACGACGTCCAGACGGGCATGGAGAACATGAGCAAGGAAGAGCTCGACCGGCTCGGCATCCCCGAGC
This sequence comes from Nonomuraea sp. NPDC003201, assembly GCF_053590415.1. Lineage (NCBI taxonomy): Bacteria > Bacillati > Actinomycetota > Actinomycetes > Streptosporangiales > Streptosporangiaceae > Nonomuraea > Nonomuraea sp. NPDC003201. The sequence goes on along the minus strand of NZ_JBSFTC010000007.1, from coordinate 31,799 downwards.
ACGGCTACGTGAAGACGGTCAAGACCAAGATCGTCCGCTAACCCGACGCTCTTCGCGTCCCTTGGAACGTTACGGCCGATGAAATGTTGTCCGTACGTCCGCAGGACGTTCACCTAGGCGTCACCTGCCAGGACAGCCACGGTCGCGCCCGCGCCCGAATGCCCGCCCTGCTTCGCGAGCATCGGGCCGGGCGCAGTACCGTGGCTGGATGTGGACCAGCGCAGCCTCCTGATCACCCTGACCGGCCCCGACCGGCCCGGCGTCACCTCGCGGCTTTTCTCCGTTCTGTCTGCCTTTCCGGTGACTGTGGCGGACATCGAACAGGTCGTCATTCGCGGCCGGCTCACGCTCGGCGTGCTCGTCACGTACGCCGGCGGCCCCCCGACAGGCACCGGCACGACCCTCGGCGCCATGTGGACCGCGGTCGAGCAGGTGGCCGAGGACCTCGGCATGGAGGTGGAGCTCTCCACCGGCTCCCAGACCAAGGAGCAGCGCCGCCGCGGCCGCCTGTCGGTCAGCGTGCTGGGCGCCACGCTCCAGCCCGCCGCCATCGCGGGCATCGCCGGGCGCATCGCCGCCGCCGGCGCGAACATCGACCGCATCGAACGCCTCGCCCAATGGCCCGTCACCTGCATCGAACTGTCCGTCTCCGGCGCCGACCCCAGCTCGTTGCGGGTCGAACTGGCGGCCGAGGCGGCCGTCCTGGCGGTGGACGTGGCCGTGCAGCGCACCGGCCTGTCGCGGCGCGCCAAGCGGCTGATCGTCATGGACGTCGACTCGACCCTCATCCAGGGCGAGGTCATCGAGCTGCTCGCGGCGCACGCCGGCTGCCTGGACGAGGTCGCCAAGGTCACCGAGCAGGCCATGCGCGGCGAGCTCGACTTCGCCGAGTCCCTGCGGCGCCGGGTGGCACTGCTGGAGGGGCTGCCGGCCGAGGTGTTCGAGGAGGTGCGCAAGGAGGTCGTGCTCACGCCCGGCGCCCGCACCCTGGTTCGCACGCTCAAGCGGCTCGACTACCGCTTCGCCATCGTCAGCGGCGGGTTCACGCAGATCACCGACGGGCTCGTGGAGGAGCTCGGGATCGACTACTCGGCGGCGAACGTCCTCGAGGTCATCGACGGCCGGCTGACCGGTCGCGTCGTGGGCGAGATCGTGGACCGGCCGGGTAAGGCGCGGGCGCTGGAGCGGTTCGCGAAGGAGGCCGGCCTGCCGATCTCGCAGACGGTGGCCATCGGGGACGGGGCCAACGACCTCGACATGATCGCCGTGGCCGGGCTGGGGGTGGCGTTCAACGCCAAGCCGGTGGTGCGGCAGGCGGCCGACACGGCGGTCAACACCCCCTACCTCGACTCGATCCTCTACCTGCTGGGGATCTCCAGGGACGAGGTGGAGGCGGCGGACGCAGAGGACGGCGCCACCCTCACCGCAGGCTGACCCTCACCCGGCAATGCCCATCCTGGGGCCCCAGGATGGGCCCTCCAGCCCTCCAGCCGGCTCCAGCGCCCCCTGGTGGGCCCTCGGCACTCCTGTGGGCCCTCGGTGCTTCTTGAGGGCCTCGGTGCCCTTTGGGTCTCCGCGCCCCCTGTGAGCCTCTGCCCTGAGCCTTCGTGTCCATTGCGGGCCTTCACACGCCCCTTGGTGTTCTTCAGCCCTCCTGCTCCTTAGGGTCCCAGAGCGTCACCAGACGCCCCTCACCCATCCAGAGCTCATCCCAGTCGGACTCCACCTCGATCACCGCGAACGCGCCCGGCCGGAACACGTACTCCCCTCCGGCCAGCCCCACGGCCAGCTCGTGCACGCCCGGGTTGTGCCCGCACAGCACCACGGTGCTCGCCTCGGGATCGACCCGGCGGACCAGCTCCAGCAGCTCATCGGGATACGCCTCGTAGATGTCCCGCTCGTAGCCGATCTCCGCCTCGGGAAAGGCGATCTCGGCGGTGCGCTTGGTCCTGAGCGCCGGCGAGCACAGCACGACGTCCGGGTTGAGCCCGGCCGCCCGTATCTCGTCGCCGGCCCGCTTGGCGTCCCGCTCGCCCCGCCCGGTCAGCGGCCGCTCCCGATCGGCCAGCCCGGGAACGTGGGCGGCCTTCGCATGCCGCAGCACAATCAAGGTCCGCACCAGATCACCCCGTCCTCGAGGCCCAGACGGCCAGCCCGACGATCACGGCCAGGATGACGAGCATCCCCAGCAGAATGAGGCCCAGGGTCTTCCCACCGCTGGGCTGCTTGTCACCTTTCACGCGCCCAGTTTCCCACCGAGCCACCCCGCCCCCACTCCCGCCTTCACCCCCACCACCCCGTCCCCTGCCGCCGGGTCCGCAACCCGCAGGCCCATGCACCTGCACCCGCCGCACGCCGCGCAGCACATACCCCGCATATCGCCACCACACCCAAGACGCCGCGCACACCCTCCCATCGCCCTCGTGCCCCTGCACGCCCCCACCACCGCCGAGCCCGCACCTCTGCACGCCCGCACCCCGCACACCCCGGCACGCCCGCACCCCGCACACCCCGCACACCCCCTCACGCCTTCACCCCGCACACCCCGGCACGCCTGCACCCGGCGCACCCCGGCACGCCCGCCACCAAGACGCCCACTGTCCACGCGCCGCAAACCGCACCTGCCCGGCCCCGAATCGCCCGACGAGCCGATCACACCCCACCCGATCCGCCCGCATCCCGTTCGTCCCGCCAGTTCCCACGTCGACGTCCGCGCCCCACAGCACCCCCACCTCATCCCCTCGCCACACCTCATCCCACCCGACGAGACACCCTCGACCGCGTCGCCCAGCGCAGGAGCCGACGACCAGCGGCCCCGGACGTCCGAAGGCCCGGAGGAGCCCGGAAAGACGAGACGCCCGCCCCTACGCAGTAGGGCGGGCGTCTCTCCAGGGTATTGCGGCGTGTTACGAGGCCACGGGCTGGTGCTCGCGGTTGTCGTTGTTGGCCGGTTCGGTGCTCACGGAGCGCCGCTTGGACACCACGATGGCCCCGACCACCACGGCCACCGCCACCACCGTGACGCCGATCCGAAGGGCCGGGTTGCCCGCATACAGCACCACCGCGGGCGCGACCAGCAGCGCCACCAGGTTCATCACCTTGATCAGCGGGTTGATGGCAGGCCCGGCCGTGTCCTTGAACGGGTCGCCGACCGTGTCGCCGATGACGGTGGCGGCGTGCGCCTCCGAGCCCTTGCCGCCGTGGTGACCGTCCTCCACCAGCTTCTTGGCGTTGTCCCACGCGCCACCGGAGTTCGACAGGAAGACGGCCATCAGCGTGCCGCACGCGATGGCCCCCGCGAGGAAGGCGCCCAGCGACGCGTACCCGAGGGCGAACCCGACCGCGATCGGCGTCATGACCGCCAGCAGACCGGGCGTGGCCAGTTCGCGGAGCGAGTCACGGGTGCAGATGTCCACGACCCGGCCGTACTCCGGCGTCTCCGAGCCGTCCATGATGCCCGGCTTGTTGCGGAACTGGTCGCGTACCTCGAAGACCACGCGCATCGCGGCCCGTCCGACCGCCATGATCGCGAGCCCCGAGAAGAGGAACACGACCGCGGCCCCGATGATCAGGCCGACCAGGACGTTCGGCTGGTCGACGCTGAGGCTGAACGTGGCGAACTCGCCGAGCGCGGACTTGACCGCCCCGCTCGCCTTGGCCAGCTCGCCCTCCACCGCGGTGCGGAAGGCGCCGAACAGCGCGGTCGCCGCCAGCACGGCCGTGGCGATCGCGATGCCCTTGGTGATGGCCTTGGTGGTGTTTCCGACCGCGTCCAGGCTGGTGAGCACGCGGGCGCCCTCGCCCTCGACGTCGCCCGACATCTCGGCGATGCCCTGGGCGTTGTCGGAGACCGGCCCGAACGTGTCCATGGAGACGATGACGCCGACCGTGGTCAGCAGACCGGTGCCCGCCAGTGCCACTGCGAACAGCGCGATCGTCACGTTCCCGAACCCGAGCAGGAACGCGCCGTAGACCGCGCCGCCGATGACCAGGGCGGAGTAGACGGCCGACTCCAGGCCGACGCTGATGCCGGCCAGGATGACGGTGGCCGGGCCGGTGGCCGAGCTCTCGCCGATCTCGCGTACGGGACGGCGGTTGGTCTCGGTGAAGTAGCCGGTCAGCAGCTGGATGGCGCTGGCCAGCACCAGGCCGATGAGCACCGCGCCGATGGCGATGAGCCGCGGGTTGGCGTCGGACTGCTCGGTGGCGCCGGTCAGGCCGCTGAAGCTGTCGGGCAGATACAGGAACGCGGCCACGGTGACGAGCACCGCGGAGATCGCGGCCGAGATGAAGAAGCTGCGGTTGATCGCCGACATGCCGTTGCGGTCGCGGTCGCGCATTCCGGTGACGAAGATGCCGATGATCGCCGTGATCACGCCGACCATGGGGACGATCAGGGGGAAGACCAGCCCCTGCTCGCCGAAGGCCACCTTGCCCAGGATGAGGCTGGCGACCAGCATGACCGCGTACGACTCGAACAGGTCGGCCGCCATGCCCGCGCAGTCACCGACGTTGTCGCCCACGTTGTCGGCGATGGTCGCGGCGTTGCGCGGGTCGTCCTCCGGGATGCCCTGCTCGACCTTGCCGACCAGGTCGGCGCCGACGTCGGCGGCCTTGGTGAAGATGCCGCCGCCGACTCGCATGAACATCGCGAGCAGCGCCGCCCCGAACCCGAACCCCTCGAGCACGCCAGGGGCGTTGCCCTGGTAGATGAACACGACCACGGCCGCGCCGAACAGGCCGAGGCCCACGGTGAACATCCCGGCCACGCCGCCGGTGCGGAACGCGATGCGCATGGCGCGCTTCTCGCCCGAATCGTTGGCCGCGGCGGCGACACGGACATTTCCGCGCACGGCCAGCCACATGCCCATGAACCCGGTCAGCGCGGAGAAAACCGCACCAACCACGAAGAAGATCGAACGTCCGACGACTACGTCCGTTTCCCCCGGTAGTAGGAGCAACAGGATAGGTATTGCGACGACGAAGATCGCCAATGTGCGGAACTGGCGCGCCAGATAAGCGGCGGCGCCTTCTTGTACGGCACGCGCGATGTTCTGCATGCGCTCCGTGCCTTGGCCGGCGGACAGCACTTCGCGCACCAGGCCGCCGGCGACGGCTAGTGCGATCAGTGCGACCGCGGCGACCACGATCACGATGGTGAGATTGTTTCCACTCAGGGCCAGATTGGACGCTGGCTCCGCTGCCAGCATGTGCCTGCTCATCGTTCTCCTCGGCAAGACCGGTCGTCCTGCCCGGGCGGTGCTGCAGTTTTCCTCGGCGGGTGTTGCGGCACCATCCGGGTTGTGGGTGCCGCTTCCGGTTGAATCCGCGTTCCGCCGGATCACCTTGGCCGGTGCCGGGAGTCTACGCAGGCACTGAACGGATATGAAGGCTCTCGAGGTGGCTATTTGTGCGCGCGTCCAGTAATCCCCTGACAGCGGGCCGGTTTGCGGCCTGACAGGCGAAATTTCCCCGGGTTTAAGGTCATGAAAACCTCTGGATAGTGACGGACCGAAACTTGGGCCGCCTGGAGCGATGCTGGAGGGACCTGAGAGGCGGAGGCCGACCACCGAAACGACCGCCCACCATGGTCACCGCCACCTACCACCGCCACCCGACCACGGCACCGCCGCCCAGGACACGGCACGCGGGCCCCCTACCCGCGACCACCCCACCGGGTCCCCGTGAACAAGGCCACATCGAGGGCCCGCCCACGCCGCGAACCACACCTCATCCGACGACCGGAATCGCCCACCGCCCCCGTCGAGGGCCCCGCCACGCGACGACCGGAACCACCGTCCGCCTTGTGCACCCATTCACCCACATGGCCACCCACACCGCGGCCGCGTTCCCGCGAGAGGCTCATTCACCCCACATGACCGCCCCACGCCACGGGCTTGTCCACGCCATACGACCGCCCCACGCTACGGGCGTGTTGCACGCCATACGACCGCCCCACCGCCACGGGCGTGTTCACCCATACCACCGTCCACGCCATATGACCGTCCATGCCGGGGACATGTTCCCCCACTGGCCGCCCCGCTACGGGCATGCTCACGCCATACGACCGTCCATGCCATGGGCGTGTCAGCCCCACGAGCCGGTCCACGCGCTGAGGCCTTCGTTCGGAGTGGCCGTCGCGCTATGGCCAGCCTCGTCGCATCCCGCAGGGCCGCTCGCCTCGGGAACCCGCTTGCCACGCGGCCGCCCCACCACGAACCCGCCCACTCCGCGAACCCGCCTGTCCGCCTGTCCGCCTGCCCGCCTGCTAAGCCCACCCATAGGACCGGCCTCCCCGCGAACCGTTCGCCCCGCGCGACAGCCAGCCCACGAACTCCGACCGCTCGTCGCGGCCACCCGTAGGGCCGACTCCGCCTCACGAACCCACTCACCCCACGCGACAGCCCGCCTACAAACCCGGTTTGCCCGTCGGGGCCACCAGTAAGGCCGACTCCGCTCCACGAACCCCACTCGCCCCGTCGGGCCGGCGAAAGGCGGAAGCCACGGTGCCCGTGCGCCGTGACGGTGGCCGGCCACGTGCGGGTCAGCGGGCGTCTCCCTGGAGGCGCTCAGCCACGTGCGGCGGGTGGCGCCGCCCGTGCTCCGCCGTACAAGATGGGGTTTTTGATCACAGAACGGCCGCACGCCGGGCGCCACAAAGGGACGCCCGGCGGAACGAGGCGGGACGGCGGAGCCCGCTCAGACCTTGGCGGTCGCGGGCCAGCTCATGCGGATGTTCGTGCCCTTCGGGCTGGGGAAGATCTCGACGTCGTCGGCCAGGCCCTCGATGACCGCAAGGCCGAAGCCTGACATGAACGAGTCAGAGAGCATGCCCAGATCGAGGGGTTGCTCCTGCTTGATCTCATCGCTGGGGGCCTGGTCGCTGACCGTGACTTCGAAACGCCCGGAGTCGTCACGCAGCTCGATGCGGATGGGCTCGCCCGGACAGTGGACGCGGTGCGCCTCGACTGCCCGGGAGCAGGCCTCACCCACAGCGAGCCTGACCTCGTCCAACAGGGACTCCTCCACGCCGGTGCGGCGAGCGATCGCCGTCGCCACCAGCCGCGCGGTCCGCACATGGGCGGGAAGAGCGCTGAACGTCAGCTCGACGGTAGCCATGCTACTTGTCTTTGCCGTGAGCTTCCTTGGCCTCGTCGACCGAAGCGTAGATCCCGAAGACCTTGGTCAGACCGGTAATCCGGAAGATCTTCAGGATGCGCTCCTGCGTGCAGACAAGCTCGAGCGAGCCGTCGTGCGCACGAACCCGCTTGAGCCCCCCGACCAGGACGCCAAGGCCCGTGGAGTCGAGGAAATCCACCTTCTCCATGTTGACGAGCAGGTGGAAGTTGCCCTTGTTCACCAGGTCGATGAGGAGCTCACGCAATCTCGGCGCCGTGTAGACATCGATCTCACCCTCGACCTCCACGATGGTGAGTCGGTCTTCGGTGCGGTGATCCAACTTCAGATCCACAGATCCTCCAGCGCCTCGCCTGCGAAACTACTCTCTTGGGACTGGCAATCTGGAGCGTGGCCCCAGATCGTCCGACCCTGACGCGCGGCATTCAACCATGCGTCTGGCTTGTGTCTATACGAAATCACGATTCCCGGCGACTTTGCCCATCGATGCAAGACTGGAAACAGTGACTTCCTCCGCATCCTCCCCACAACAGGCGGGTCCACTCCTCCGCCACCTGCTCGGTGTTCCCGCACGTCATGAGCGTGTCACCCATGTGGAGCATGTTCCAGCACGTCGGGCGGGTCAAGCGGGATGGCCCAAATGGACGCCAGAAGTACTTGTTACGCGCTTGGCGAACCGCGGGGTGACAGGACTCTGGCCTCACCAGTACGAGGCCGCCGACCTGGCATTCCGTGGCCGAAACGTGATCATCTCAACGGGTACGGCGTCGGGGAAGTCGCTGGCGTACCTCACTCCCGCCGTCGCCTCCTGCCTCGACGGCGGCACGATCCTGTACCTGACCCCGACCAAGGCCCTGGCCGCCGACCAGCTGCGCGGCCTGCGCGAGCTGCGCATCACCCAGCTCCGCGCGGCCTGCTTCGACGGCGACACGCCGTTCGAGGAACGTACGTGGGTGCGCCAGCACGCCAACTACGTCCTGACGAATCCAGACATGTTGCACCGCAGCATCCTCCCCCGCCACGCCCAGTGGTCCTCGTTCTTCCGCCGGTTGCGCATGGTCGTCATCGACGAGTGCCACGGCTACCGCGGCGTCTTCGGCTCCCACGTCGCGCAGATCCTGCGCCGCCTGCGCCGCGTCTGCGCCCGTTACGGCTCGCGTCCCACGTTCCTGCTCGCGTCGGCGACCGCCAGCGAGCCGGGCGCGTTCGGGATGAGGCTGACGGGGCTTGAGATGGACGAGGTGACCGTGGACGCCTCACCCAAGGGTTCCACCACCATCGCGCTGTGGGAGCCGCCCCTGACCGAGCTACGGGGCGAGGGAGGGGCTCCTGTGCGGCGGACGGCCACGGCGGAGGCGGCGGATCTGCTGGCGGACCTCGTCCTGGCCGACGTCCGCACACTCGCCTTCGTACGTTCCCGCCGCGGCGCCGAAACGGTCGCCCTGACGGCCCGCGCCAAGCTCGCCGACGTGGCCTTCTCCCTCTCCACCCGTCACCCCCGCCCCTCCACCCCCCGCCAGCCGAACACAACCCCGCCGGAAACGGACCCCACCCTCAACCACCACCTGGACGCAGCGAAGCCACCCCGCATCACCCAGCCGGCCCCGCCGGAAGCAGATCCCGCCCTCAACCACCGGTCGGGCACAGCCGACACCACCCAGCCGGGCCTGCTGGAAGCAGACCTCACCACCCACCACCAACCACCAGCCCGCGCCATCCAGCCGGAAGCGGATCCCGCTCTCAGCCACCAGCCGGGCACAGCCGAGCCGACAGGCCCCGCCACGCCGGAACCATCCCGGACCACCAGCGGACTCTCCGCGACAACCCCGGCGGTCAGCACGTCAAAGCATGAGGGCCCGGCAGCCGCCCCGGCCTCGGAGAGCTCCCTCAGGTGGGCACTCCCAGACGCCCCCGCCCAGCCCGACTGGACCGACCTCCCCAACAAGATCGCCGCCTACCGCGCCGGATACCTCGCCGAAGACCGCAGGATCCTGGAGAAGGCCCTCCGCTCCGGCACGATCATGGGCCTGGCCACCACCAACGCCCTCGAACTCGGCGTGGACGTCTCAGGCCTCGACGCCGTGCTGATCGCGGGCTGGCCCGGCACCCGCGCCTCCCTCTGGCAGCAGGCGGGCCGGGCGGGCCGCGACGGCCAGGACGCGCTCGCCGTGCTGATCGCCAGGGACGACCCCTTGGACACCTACCTCGTCCACCACCCCCAGGCCCTGTTCGGCCAGCCCGTTGAGGCGATCGTCCTCGACCCCGACAACCCGTACGTCCTGGGCCCCCACCTCTGCGCCGCGGCCGCCGAGATCCCGCTGACCGACGACGACCTGCCCATCTTCGGCACCACCACCTCAACGGTCCTCGATGACCTGGTCTCCCAGGGGCTGCTCAGGAGGCGCCCCGCGGGCTGGTTCTGGACCAGGCGGGAGCGTGCCACCGACCTCGCCGACATCCGAGGCGGCGGAGGCGCTCCCATCCAGGTCGTGGAGTCGTCCACCGGCCGCCTCCTGGGCAGCGTGGACGAGCCGTCCGCGCACACGACGGTGCACACGGGCGCGGTCTACCTCCATCAGGGCGAGACCTTCCTGGTGGAGCTTCTGGACCTGGAGGCCGGAGTCGCCCTGGTGTCCGGCGCGACCCCGGATTTCACGACGTTCGCTCGCGACATCACCGACATTTCCATCCTCGCCACCCAGCGCTCCCATCCCCTGGGCCCAGGCACGCTCCACTTCGGCGAGGTGGAGGTGACCCGGCAAGTGGTCTCGTACCTCAAAAGACGCCTCCAATCAGGCGAGATGCTCGGCGACGAGCCCCTGGACCTGCCACCCCGCACCCTCCGCACCCGCGCCGTCTGGTGGACGCTCCCCGCCTCGGCGGTCGCGCCGCTCGCCGAAGCGGGCATCGACCTCGGTGGCGCCGCCCACGCCGCCGAACACGCCTCCATCGGCCTGCTCCCCCTCTTCGCCACCTGCGACCGCTGGGACATCGGCGGCGTCTCCACCGAACTGCACGCCGACACGGGGCTGCTCACCGTTTTCGTGTACGACGGCCACGAGGGCGGGGCGGGTTTCGCCGAACGCGGCTACGCCCGTGCGGCCGAGTGGCTGACCGCCACACGCGAAGCCATAACCTCATGCGAATGCGAACGCGGCTGCCCCTCCTGCATTCAATCCCCGAAATGCGGCAACGGCAACGAACCCCTCGACAAACGAGGCGCCGTCCGCCTCCTCAACACCCTGCTGTCTTCTCAGTAAAACGCCAAGACATCCACACAAGAACTGCCACCGAGAGCGCGTCACCTGGCGCTCATTTTCCCGCGCGAGCAAGCGCCTGCCGCCCGTAAAGCGGGTCCGCCGGACCCGTTAGCCCGATCACCTGGAACCCCTCCGGAGCGGCTGTCCCGAGCACCCCGCGACCCTCTGGACCTGCCATCCCGAGCGCCCCGAACCCGTCTCCACCTGCGCTATCGCACGCCAACCAAGACCTCGGACCCGGTCGATCGATAAGCCGAATCAAATAGCCGATTTAGCTTTCGCCGTCCCTATGCCGAGGACCCACAAAGGCGCGTTCCTCGCCTTCACCCTTGTCATCATCTTCGCCGGACCAGAAATCGGCCGCCCCCGGCTGCGGACGTTCCCAGAATCCGCTGTCCTCCATTGACCGAGGAGACGGCGGCAGATAATCGTCCCAGCGATCCTCCATCCGCGCGGCGGGCCGAACGGGGGATACATCGGGCTTGGGGACATCCGTGACCGCGGAACTGGGCAAGGTGATGCGAACGGGCCCCTGGCGGGTTTCCGGGACGTCTCGCACCTCCTCCACCACCCCGAACGCGGCGGAGGCCTCCTCACGCTTCCGGTCGAGCGCGGGCGGTGCCGACGACCGTTCCGGAGTCACCCCTTCGGAACTCTCATCCGACACCGGCCGCTGATCCCGGGACTGATCGGGAACCCGAGTCTTGGCGACGGCCAGGATCACGGCGGGCCGCCGCCGGGGCGGGGCCGTGGTGACCGAAACGCTTTCGTTCGCGTGAGCGGCCTGAACCCCGCCGACCGGCGGCGTGCTCACACCCGTGGCCGCTGCCGTCGTACCAGGCGTGGAGCTCTCACCCGTGGCGAGCGCCCGCCGCCGCGCCCAGGCCCCCGCATGGGCGCCGAACAGCAACAGGAGGACGCCCGCTGCGACGTAGAGGCCGTACTGGCCGAGGTTCCCGATCGGTGACTCGCTCGACTGCGCCTTCACGTCGGGCTGGACGGGAGCGGTGTCCGCGCCACCCTTCACGTCAGATGGGCGCAGACCGCCCGTTTCGTCGGCCGTGGGGATCGGCAGGTTCCCGTTCGGGTCGGCGTCGGGTATTTCCGGAAGCTTGGCTGTCGTCCGCTTGTGTGTCGTCGGCTTCGTCGTCGGCAGGGTCTGTCTCTTGGCAGGCAGCGTGGGGAGCGGGTCGACGTTCTTGGTGGTCTTCGGGGTCCGGGTGCCGGTGGTCCTCTTCTTCGTCGGCGTGGGCGTCGGCGCGGCGGGGAAGGCGACGTACGCGGCGGCCGAATTGCCAGACCCGATCGACCCGCCGTCGCCGTCACCCCTGAACGCCTTGACCGTGAACCCCACCTTCTGGCCCTTCGCCTTGGCCGGCACGGCCAGCACCGCCTGGCACGTGGACCCGGCGCACGCGCTGTCGGCGGGCAACCTTCCCACGATGCCGGACTGGCTGTTGGAGACCTCGTACGACTGCAGGTCGGGCTCCGAACCCTTGCTCCAGGTCAGCCGGACCTTGGCGCTGCCCTGCCGGGTCGCGTTCACGTTGCCCGGCGCCCCGGGCGGCCGCCGGAGCTTGAACGTGCTGCTCGCGTATTGGCTCCCCGTGAGCTCTCCCTTGAGGGTCACGGTGAAGGTCCCGTTCGGGGCGTTGCCGGCGTCGAACGTGCCGGAGATCGTCTGGCTCGCTCCCCCTCCGGCGACCTTCTGGCTGGGCGTGGAGGGCCCCTCGACGTAGAGGCCCACGGTCAGCTGTATCACGCCTGTTTGCGCGGAAACGGTCACAGACGAGCTCGAAAGCACCTGGCCGTCAGCGGGCGAGGTGATCTGCCCGGACGTGTCGGCCCGCCAGGTCACCGCGGCGGCCTGAGCGGTCCCGCCAAGCGCGATGGAGCCGGCCACGATCATCCCTGTGGCCACCACTCTGCCGACTACCGTCACGACGCTTCCCTCCATCGAGAGCCTCGCGCCGCCTGACCACCCTGGGGCGTTCACGCGACGACCGGAAGTGCAGTCCGCCCGGCCGATACGGTCACCGACCGTCCCCCTCCCCGCACCCTAGCGACTTCGCTCCGGCGCTCACAGGCGCCTTGTCACATAGGGCATGGACTGAGGGTAAGCGGAACCTTACGGTACATACACAACTCTTGGACACCACGTCTAAGAACTCGTGACGGGATCGCGACCTAACCCCGCAATCCCCAACCGCCACACCCGTTTTCGGCCAATCAGTCGATTCATTCGCGCGTTTCACATCAACCGAAATGTCGCCATTCACCACATTTACGCCCCAAAGACCATGCCACCCATTCGCCAGCGAAGCACACCCGGTCGACGGCTCACGAACGCGACAAGGAAGGCGCAACGCGGGGCAACTCACCCGAAGCGGCCCTCAGGCACAGACCGACCCCAGACGCAGACCAACCCCAGGCACAGACCAACCCCAGGCACAGACCAACCCCAGGCACAGACCAACCCCAGGCACAGACCAACCCCAGGCACAGACCAACCCCAGGCACAGACCGACCCTAGGCACAGACCGACCCTAGGCACAGACCGACCCTAGGCACAGACCGACCTCAGACGCTGACAACCTCAGACGCTGACAACCTCAAGCACAGACGACCTCAAGCACAGACGACCTCAAGCACAGACCGAGAGCGATCTCGGCCCTCGCCACCTGCTCCTCAGACAACACCGACCTCATCTTCGCGCCCGACTCCCCACCCACCCACCTCCCTCCTTCGCCATTAGCTCCCACGCCAGCCAGCCCGCCCCACCCTCCGCCACCAGATCCTCGGCAACGAGGGCTCCGACAGGGTCACCGATCTACACTTCGAGGCCGTGACTGGAACCAAGCGCGGTGGGTCCTTCTACGACGCACCCCAAGTCGTCGGGCGGTACCTCGATCATCGGCATAGTGGCGTGTCGAGCCCCAACCATGTGATGGAGGAACCGGCTTTCCTGGCGGAGTTGGGTGAGGTCGCGGGGCTTCGGGTGTTGGATCTCGGGTGCGGGGATGCGGCCATCGGACAAGTCCTGCTGGAGGCCGGCTGTCGTAGCTACCTGGGCTTGGACGGCTCCGCGGCGATGGTCGAGGCTGCCAACACAGCGTTAGGCGGAACGGCCGGCCGCGTCGAGATGGCTGACATCGAGGACTTCTCCGCTCCACCCTCTTCGTTCGATCTGGTTGTTTCGCGGCTGGCCTTTCACTATGTCGAGGATATCGAGCCGGTGCTGGCCACCCTCCATGGATGCCTGTCACCCGGCGGACGCATCATTCTCACGGTCGTTCATCCGGTTCTGACCTCGCACGACTCCGGCCTTCGGGAGAAGAGAACGTCTTGGGTTGTGGATGACTACTTTCTCCAAGGACCGCGGGAAAGGGAGTGGATGGGCAGCACCGTCACGTGGTTCCACCGCACTGTAGAGGATTATGTTGTCGCGCTCACGAAGGCAGGATTTTCGCTGACCTCGCTGCGCGAGTGTGCACCTTTCGAGGATCGCTTCGCTGGGGATGCTGATGAGTTGGCGCGGCGGCGTCGCGTGCCGTTGTTTCTCCTGCTTTCCGGCATGCGCGCTTGATCACCAGGCGTGTACGCCACCGACGACGATCAAGGAGCCATTTCCGCTGGACCGGCCCTAGATCTGGCCATGAGCGTACGGGGGCCTAATACCGGTAGTGAGATCGACAGCGAGGTCCAAACATCGGCGATTTCGTCAGTGATTTTGCACTGGGCCAACTTCACGCCGTTCTGGCTGGCCAGAGTAGCGGCTCGGGCGCAGGCGGTTTCTGGATTTATTATCGCTAGTTTGGCCGCGGCAAGGGCGCTCAGATCAGCGGCACTGTTTACGCGATGGCGTGCCACGCGTACCGAGCCCAGCGTGGCGAACGCCGTGGCCACCGCCATCAGAAGACCCATGAGAGCTACGCCCCAGAGTGTGGCTGAGCCCTTTTCTTTAGTATTGATGGGGACCTCCTCGCCTGCCGGGCTCGTTTGCCTGTGGCTATGGGGAATATCCAGGCTCGGTGTCGGCGACAGCCGCGGCGGATATTCGTACTGCGGGCAATGATTGGGCCCAGGGTGGTCGTACTTCTACAGTGATCTGAACCTTTGTGGTTTCCGTGTCGCGGGTTACGGCTACCTGCGCCCCCGGGCGGGTGGCCGTACGGGCTCGGATGATGACCTGGTCGAGGGGCTCGCCCCTGGCCGCGGCTCGTGCCGCCGCGCGGGCCACGTCCACGCACTCGAGCTGGGCGCTGACGGCTTGGACGGCCCACAGCGCGGCTGCGAGGACGACCATGAGCGCGGGCAGCATCGCGGCGGTCTCGGCCGTGACCGAGCCCCGCGATGCCGCCCGCTTCCTGCCCAGGGAGGTCCGCGCTTGGCGGACGGTCATCCGGTGGTGGTATTGAGTGCTCGATCGATAAGGGCTTTCAGCATTTCCTGGACCTCTGGACTGCTCACCACCTTGAACAAAAGTGCGGCGAAGGCGCAGGCTGCAATCGTGCCTACGGCGTATTCGGCTGTGGACATACCGCGCTCACGATTGACCGTCGCGTAATGAAGCCATCGGTTGGGTCGCGTCGGAGCGGGGCGGGTGGCGAGCCCGACCGAGGCCGGCTCGGATGATCCGTTTTGCATGCTCGCGCTGATCTTGAGCGGGGTCGAGGCTTCCCTCAGAGACTTGGCCGAGGTCTCCCCTGACGGCCAGGCGGTCTGAGCAGTGGCCTCTGCGGCGGTGTTGAGGGCTGATGGGGCGCTTCGGGTGATGTGGATGCGGCTGAGTGAGAACTTGCCGGCTGTTTTGTTGCTCGATGTGGTGTGACTGCGTTCTGGGGTGGCTTTGATGTCGTCTGGCATGGTGGCGGGACTGTGCATCGTGCCTCCAGGTGGTGCTCGGAGCCGGGGTCTTGTCCGGCGGGAGTCCTTAGGTTGGCCGAAGCAGGGTCGCAGGAGATGGACCGAACGGCGTTCTGTGGATGGACGAGTTTCCGCGGCCCAGCGTTTGTGGATGAAGCGTCTCGGAGCGGATCACGGCGTGGGGTTGGGCCCGGAGAGCACTTAGTTGGGCCTGGAGGTCACGTCGCGGGCTTGGAGACGGTGTTGGCGGCATTGAGAGCCCAGGCAACGGGTTGCGAGTTCGGCGGCGGCGTTGTTTGAGCCCGCCACGCGGCGATGTCTGGACTCGAAGACGGCCCTGCCTAGGCTCGGACGCGGCGCTGCCTGGACCGCGGATACGGCGTTGCCCGCACCAGAGACGGCGCCGCCCGGACCCAAATACGGCACTGTCTGGACTCCGACGCGGCACTGTCTGGACCGCGGAGACGGCGTTGCCTGGGCCGGAGATGGCGCTGTCTCGTCAGGAGCGACATCGGGTAGACACGCGGCGACGTATAGAGCCCTGAGGAACGAGTTGCGTGCCTCGGCGGCGGCGTTGTCTGAGCCCGGAGACGGCGCTGTCCGGACTCGGTGCTGCCTGTGCTCGGACGCGGCGCTGCCCGGACCCTGGAGACGGCGTTGCCCGGGCCCAACGACGGCACTCTCTCATCAGGAGCGGCATCGGGTAGACGCGCGGAGATATAGAGAACCCTGAGGAACGAGTTGCTCGTCCAGAGGGGTGTTAATTGTGCGGGAAGAAGCGCAAAAGGGCAGATGGATGGGTTTGGCCGCTAGAGCCCGGGGCTAAGTGCCCAGAAGGCGATATAGAGGACGCGAGAAGCGTCGTTGCGGCTTAGAGGCGGGGTTGGACGCGCGGGAAGCATCCAGAAAGAGCGTTGCAGAGATCCGTGGGCGGGCGGCCGCTCCAACGCTGCCGCTTGTTACATCGGTCAGATCCGCCCTGCCTCGCCACCGACGATGTGCCAGTCGGTTTTCCGCGTAGACCGGTCTTCAAGGTGTCGGCGAGGTCTTCGGCGGATGGGCCTCTTGCTCATTGACGTATCCGGCGCAGACCCTTTTTGTTGTGGATCTTCGATACGCCGCCAGGCTACGAATTCGTCACTTCTCTCCGCTTCCGCCGGTCATGGGCCTATTTACGTCCACACCTGCGGTGTCCGATTATCTCCTGCGGGAGAAACAACATCAGCTTGCGCATGAAGAACTCCACCCTTGCTACCAGCGATGACTGCCATGGGCGTGGGCTTTCTGTCATCGTGTGCTCATACAGTCAAATCCGGCCCGTCACCAGACCCTACAATCCGTCTGAGCTGGCACAAAGGCAGGAATTCATGGACCTAGAGGCACAGATCCTCGAGTTGCTGTTGCACCTCCGCACGCTCAAAGCGGGCCAGTGCCACGGCAACGACGGCACCGCGACCAGCATGGCTCAGTTGAAGGCCGAGATCAGCAACGTCCAGATCGAGATAAGACAAGACCTCGCCGCTCTTGGCAGCGAGGGCGACGAGATGGCAGCTCTACGACGGCATATGAACGAGCACTTCGCATCCCACCGACCACGATGCTGCAAAGACCCCACTCACGATCGTGCGCAGTGATCGGCTGAGGATTCAGACTCAATCGCTCGCCGAACCTGCATGCAGCTTGGCCTGATCTCTCCGACCTGCACTGAAAGCTCAGGCCATACCCGATATGGGGGTGGTTGCGTTTGGTCGGCTGCCCATGCGACGGCGCGCTGGCCTGGAAGGATTCTTCGGCGGTCGCTGCCTCGGTGAGGACTCGATGCCGGTGGGTGGCGTGAGGCGGCCTGGCGTGGTCGTTTGTCTGGATGGCCTTGTGTTCCTCGATCGCGAGGCTTGCTGCTGGGCCGCAGGTGTTACCCCTCATTGGTGATCAGCGACCCCGTGGTCCGGGGAACTCGGAAGAGGGTGGGGTTGTGTGGGCTTTCTTCCGATGTGCTGGGCGGACTTGATGTTGAGGGTTGATTTTCGCGAGTCCGGGGTTGGCGAGGGTGATTCTACGGCTCTTCCTGATCAGCTTGTTCTGGAAGTGTAGGAGCTTCAGGGGATGATGATTGTGGAGGCCAGGCCGGCTATTACGGGGATGATTCCCAGCAGGACGAATGCCGGGAGAAAGCAGAGGCCGAGCGGGGCTACTGCTTTTACGCCGACGCTTCTGGCTGAGGCGACGGAATCGGCTTTGGCTGCTTCGCGGGCGTCGTCGGCCAGGCGGGTTAG
Organism: Nonomuraea sp. NPDC003201; assembly: GCF_053590415.1. Classification (NCBI taxonomy): domain Bacteria; kingdom Bacillati; phylum Actinomycetota; class Actinomycetes; order Streptosporangiales; family Streptosporangiaceae; genus Nonomuraea; species Nonomuraea sp. NPDC003201. The sequence continues at coordinate 14,263 of NZ_JBSFTC010000007.1, read as the reverse complement.
TACGTCCGCTACCGGTGCGCCGCTTTGAGCCGCTCGGCTCATGGCTCGGGAGAGTTGGGCCGTGGCTGGGTCCTTGGCGAGCGTGGCCCAGGTGGGGTCAGGATCGGCGCCCAGGCGTAGTTGGGTGCTGACCCATTTCAGCCGTTGGCTGAGGGGCCCGCCGATCGCGTTGGCGGCGATTTCCGTGGCGTCGCTCGCCGGGCGGCCGGCGAGCAGGCATGCAGTCATCAAGTCGGCGGCGAATGGGAGGTCGGCCGCGATTCGGCGGCGGTCGGGGTGGGTCTGCTGGGGTTGTTTCTTGTGGAGGAAGGCTGCGGCGGCTGGGGTGATCAGGAGGCCGGCGATGGTTCCGGGGATGCCGCCGATCAGGAGTGCGGTGAACAGGCCGGTGCAAGTGGCGATGGTGATCGTCTTGCGGGTGATTCCGGTTGGTGGGGAATCTTGCCAGAGTGGCTCGTCAGTGCGCGCTTGCGTTTGCTGGTGTGGATGTGGCTCTTGAGGCTTGGGCTTGGCTGGCGGACGTAGTCGGGAGAGGCGCTCTGCTGGGGTTCGGGGGGAGAACCACAGCCATATGGCCAACCCGGTGAGCAAGGCGGAGAGCCATTCGAGCATTGGGCGGGGTCCGATCGGTTCGGTGGGGTGGGGCTTGGTGAGTGACCACCTTGGTGGGTGGCGCGCTTGGTGAGTGACGGGCCTGGTGAGTGACGGGCCTGGTGAGTGACGGGCCTGGTGAGTGACGGGCCTGGTGAGTGACGGGCCTGGTGAGTGACGGGCCTGGTGAGTGACGGGC
>NZ_JBSFTC010000007.1:0-13373 GCF_053590415.1 Nonomuraea sp. NPDC003201 | reverse complement strand
CTGGTGAGTGGCCTGGTGGGTGGGGCTCTTGGTGGCTAGGCCTGGCTGGTGGTCGGGCCTGGGCGGTGGTCGGGCCTGGGCGATGGTCGGGCCTGGGCGATGGTCGACCTGATGAGTCGCCTCGTGGATGGGGCGCTTGGTGGCGGCTGGGCCTGGTGAGCGGCTGGGCCGGTGCCAGGACTGGGCAGCGGTCGGGGACTGGGCGCTGGTCGGGAGGGCGGTGGCGGGGCTGGTGGATAGGGATTGTGGGCGCTGGGTTCTGCTGGGGGCATTTCCGGCTGGGGGTGGAAGGTGAGTGGTCGGTTGCGAGTGGGGCCGGGGGTTTCCCAGCGTGCGGCCGGTTCTGAATGGGTGATGGTGCTGTGTGATTGGCGATGCCGTAGGGCCTGTTCCGTTTAGGTGGCGTTCGTGTGGGTGGTGGCTGTTCGGCCTGTGCGGTGTGCGCTCTTGGGCTTGGGGCTGTGATTGGGGTGTTGGTTAGGTTTGCGCTTGGGTTGCCATGTGGTTGGTCCACCACAGGCCACAAGCGTCGAGGGCAATGCCTGCTATCAGGCACATGAGGCCGGGGAGGCTGCCCAGGAGGAAGTCCAGAGGGTGCATGTTGAGGGCGGCGGCCATGAGGAGGCCGAGGGCTGGGAGTACGGCCAGGAGGCGGGCTGTGGTGCGGGGGCCCGCGAGTTGGGCGGCAACGTCCTGGCGGTGGGTTTGGGCTGCGCGCAACGTGCTCGCGACTCGCTCGACCAATGCGGCCAGGCCCGCGCCTACCGTGACGCCTACTTCCCAGCAGGCCGCCAGTTGGCGGAGGCCCTCGCCGCCCTGCTGTGGGGCCGATGAGGTTAGGGCCGCGGAGACGTCGCCGCCGTCTCTTGCCGCGGCGACGATCGGGCGCAGGGTTTCTGCGGCTGGGAAGTCCACTGAGGCGATTGCCCTGGTCAGTGCCTCTCCTGGCGTGCGGCCGGCCGACAGCTCTGCCGACAGGGACTGGCACAGCTCGATTGATGCGTGGCGCCAGAGCTGAGCGCGGCGGGCGGGGGTGGGACGGGTGAGGCGGGTGGTCAGGGATGTCCAGCGGGGTTTGTCCCTGCCTGTGACGAGCCTGGTCAGGCGGATGGTGGGGGTGTCCGGGGCTGTCCACAGCCACACTGCGCAGGCTGTGGACAGTGCTGTTATGAGGGCGCCGGTCATTGCGTGGCCTTGGTGGTGGGAATCATGGCTGGGCTCTTTGGGAGAGGGCTTCGTAGGCGGGGCCGGGTTGGGAGTTGCCCTTCGCGTCGAAGGTCAGGGCCGGGATCGACTCGACGAAGCCGGCTGACGTTTGGGAGAGCAGGCAGATCTCGGCTATGCGGCGTCGGCCGTCCGGGCGGCCGCGGGTCAGGTGAATGACCGCGTCGAGCGCCGCGGCCAGCTGGCTGTGTACGGCTTCCCTGGTCAGGCCCGCTGCGCAGCCCAGTGCTTCCAGGCGAGGGGGTACGTCGGCGGCGGTGTTGGCGTGAAGGGTGCCGCAGCCGCCTTCGTGGCCTGTGTTGAGGGCGGCCAGCAGGTCCACCACCTCCCTGCCTCTGACCTCCCCGACCACCAAGCGGTCCGGGCGCATGCGCAGCGCTTGGCGTACCAGGTCGCGCAGGCTCACACCGCCCGCGCCCTCGAGGTTCGCCGGGCGGGTTTCCAGGCGGACGATGTGGGGGTGGAGGGGGCGGAGCTCGGCTGAGTCCTCAACCAGGAGCAGGCGTTCTGCCGGGTCGGCGAGCGAGAGCAGGGCGGATAGGAGTGTCGTCTTGCCGGTGCCTGTGCCGCCCGTCACCAGGAACGCCAGCCTGGCGGTCACCATGGCGGTCAGCACCGGGATGGCGGATGGGGTGATCGTGCCCGCCGACACCAGGTCGTCCAGGGTGAACGTACGGCGTGGCGGAAGGCGTAGCGAGACGCAGGTGCCACCGGACGCCACCGGCGGAAGCACGGCGTGGAGGCGGACGCCGCCGGCGAGTCTGGCGTCCACGTATGGGGAGGCGTCGTCGAGTCTCCTGCCCGCGACGGACGCCAGGCGCTGGGCCAGCCGGCGTACGGCCCCGTCGTCCGTGAAGGTCACAGAGGTACGGCGTAGGCCGCCGCCGTCGTCTATCCACACCTCGCGCGGGCCGTTGACCAGGACGTCTGTTACGTCTGGACGGGCCAGGAGCGGCTCCAGAGGGCCGGCACCGATGAGGTCGGCGCAGAGGGCCCTGGCCACCGCGAGGATCTCCGCGTCGCCGTACACGGATTTCTCGGCTCGCAGGGCCACTGCCACCTGGGCGGCGCTGGGCTCTACGCCCGCTCTGGCCAGGCGTACGCGGACTGCTTCGACCAGTTCCTGGGACACCGCCCCCGCGGCTGATTTCAGGGTGCTCATGTCGGGAGGAGATCTTGTAGGAGCGTGCCGCACAGGGCGCCCATCACGGTGCGGGGGCCCAGCTTGGGCAGTTCGCCCCGGTTGAGGGTGGCGGTGAGTCTCGGCTGGTCGGGCAGGGTGCCGGCGGACGGGATGCCCAGGGCGCCCGCGGCCATGTCGTCGTCCACCACGCCTGGGCGGAGGATCGCGCGGATGTCCGAGGTGTGCTTGCGGGTCTCGCCCAGCACCTGTACGGCCGAGAGGATGCCGCGTACGTCGGCCGTGGCGACCATCAGCGTGGTCTTCGCCCTGGTGAGGGCCTCGATCGCGGCTGGGTCGAGGTGGCGGGGGAGGTCGACGACTATCAGGTCGAAGCCTCGCTGGCCTGCCTCGAGGACGGAACGCATGGCTTGGGCGGGGATCGCCGCCACCTCACCTCTGTGGAAGGAGAGGACCGCCAGGTCGCCGAACGACGGCAGCGCGGCCTGAAGCGCGCTGGAGTTGATGCGGCCCTCTCTGGCGACCAGGTCTCCCCAGCGGGCGCCCGATGCCTCCTCGTGGCCCAACAGGGCGTCTATGCCACCGCCCAGTGGGTCGGCGTCCACCAGCAAGGTCCGGAGGTGATCGCCCGAGGCGCGCAGGGACAGGCACGCCGACAGCACGCTCGCGCCTGCCCCGCCTCGGCCGCCGATCACGCAGATCACGGATCCTGAGCGGGGGTCGGGCTCCATGGCGTCCGCCAGCCGCTCCACCAGGTGGCGCTCGTCGGTGGGGAGGGTCACGACGGCCTGGGCGCCCACGGCCACGCATTTTCGCCAGGTGTCCGGGTCGTCGGGGGCCCTGGTCACGAGGACTACCTGGTCGCGGGTGGGGGGTGAGCTCGCGGCCACGGCATCTGCCTGGTCGGCGCCTACTGCTATCAGCGGGGCCAGGTTCCAGAACGGGCGGGCGTGGGCCGGGACGTGGGCCACGTCGAGTTGGGCGCCTGCTGCGGCGGCTATGCGGACCAGGTCGTCGAGCAGGGCGTGGTCTTCGGTGATGACCAGGGGGCGGTGCATGTCGGCCTCTCCGGGGGTGGTGTCGGGAGGCCAACCTTGCTGGAGGTGGGTGGGGTGGGGAGAGGGTGAACGGGGTTCTGTGGATTGTTGGGTGGGGGTTGTGGTGGGCCTGTGGATAAGTGGCCTGGCCTGGAGGCGTCGGTGGGGATTGTGGTGCTGCTGTCGCGAAGGCGGTGAGAGGTATCCGCAGGAGTGTGCGGGAGGTGCGGGAGGTGCGGGAGGTGCTCGGTTAGCGGCGGTCCGTCGGAGCGCGCAGTGGCGGGGCACGGTGAGGTACGCCGTGAGAGGGCGCCGTGTCGGAGAGTGCTCAGCGGGAGGTGCTGGCGAAGGCCCGTGGCGAAGTGCGCTTGGCGAGTGAGACGCCGTGAGAGGGAGCGCGGTGGTGGGGGCGCTCGGTGAGAGGCAGGCCGTGGGAAGGCGCCGGGGCCGTGGGAGGGCGGGTGGCGGTGCGGAGGGCGAGTGGCGGTGTGGAGGGTGTGGTGTACGGACTTGGGGTGGAAAAGGGGCGACCCCCGCCGGGGGGGAGAGCGGGGGTCGCCTGATCGGTCCGGCTCCGGGGGGGTAGAGCCGGTCCCGTTTCAGAAGAAAGCTTTCATCACTTCACCAGAGCCTGGCAAGGGACCGGCAAAGGTCCCCCGTGCACGGTTGCTCCAGTTTCGGGCGATACCCCCGTATGCTGCCCGATGGACTCGAGTTTCGTCGAGGAGCAATCTCGCATTTTCGCCAAGTTTTTTGTCTGCGCCATAACGATCACATAAAGACAGTCACTCTCTGTAATCATCACAGGTTGGTAACCAGATCACGGAGGGTGGCGATGGCGGCGTATGCCGGGGCCCCGCTCATAGGCGGGTAAAGGTCTTGGTCCGAGGGCTTCCCATCAGGGCGGATCCGACGTAGAAAGGTGTCACGGACCTCTTGTCCGGGCGCATCAGCCGGGTACCCACGCGCGACCAGCCGCGGGAGGCGCGTCGTGACGGGCTTGACCCGCTCCGACGAATAGAGGTGCACGCTTGGTAACCCGGTGTGATGTGCCAGCAGACGGCGTCTCTTGACTGAGACGCCGTCAGCTATGTCGGCGGCCCGGCCCAACGCTCCCACCTGCGTTTCCGCCGCCGCGACCTCAGCCTCGTTGCATCGCCTCACAGATGGCGGTCGCCTCGCGCACCCCGAGACTTACTGCGGAGGCACACTGTTGTACCCACTGGGCGACGCCCTCCGGGGTCCCGCTCAGGTACGCGCTCAGGCCCCCGGCGTACGAGGCGTGCTCCAGGTGCCCCACCTCCACGGCCACGAGGGACTTCGGGTCCAGGCCGTACTCGACCAGGGTCAGCCGCTCGGCCGCGCGCGCCACGATCCCGTCCGCCGTACCGAAGGGACGCAGTACGGCCAGCTCGGCGTGCATGACGGCGGCCAGCACGATCGCGGGCGCCTTCGTGGGCCGTTCGAGCAGCCCGAGCAGCCCCTCAATGCGCGTCGCCGTCTCCGAAGCGCCCGGCGCGGGCCCCAGTCCCAGCGGGTCCGGCGCCTCGTCCACCGCCCGTGGACGGCCCAGTGCGGACTGCGGCGCCAGGCCGGCGGCCGCCACCGTGTGCAGGCGGGCCAGCACCTGCCTCGGCGCCGTCCGCCACAACGAGCCCAGGCGGCCCAGCTCCGCCGACGCCCGCAGGGCTCCCTGGACCAGCGGGTCGTGGACCTCGTCCCGGCGCAGGGCGTCGAGGGACACGTCCACGCCTTCCAGGGACGCCGAGGCCCGGGCGCCGCGCAGGGACGACTCCGTCGAGACGGCCGGGCTGGCCCGGCGCAGCACTCGATGGCGGTACAGCCGGTCGACGTCCTGCCTGGCGGAGTCGACCGCCTCGGGGACGCCGGGGAACTCCGCGATGACAGCCAGTGGGTCACTCACGGAAACCGACCTTACCGGCGGGTACGACCGCTCTCGCTCCACCGGGTGACGACCGTACCAGCGCCTCGGCGGGAGGCGGGGCGCGCTCAAAAGGTGACCGTGGGTTGAGAAATCACCGGGCGCCGAATATGCGGAGCCCTTTATGGGTCCCCGCCAGATTTCAAGATGACAACGTTTCAATAGCGGTTGTCATGCGACCTGATAAGCGGGGACCCCTCGGTACAGACCTGTCTAGACCTCTTGTGTGTGGAGGCCGTGAGCTGGTGAAGTGGGACACGACCTATCCAATCTGGCCATAGAAGGAGCACGAGGTGGCCCCGGAGACCCCCGGCAACGAGACCCAGGCGCTGTCGAACCTGCTACAGGAGAACCGCCGGTTCGCACCGCCGGCTGACCTGGCGGCGGCCGCGAACGTGACCGCCGCCGCATATGACGAGGCCGCCGCCGACCGTCTCGCCTTCTGGGAGCGTGCGGCCGAGAGGCTGGCGTGGGCCAAACGGTGGGAGACGACCCTCGAGTGGAACGCCCCCTTCGCCAAGTGGTTCGTCGGCGGCGAGCTCAACGTGGCCTACAACTGCGTCGACCGCCACGTCGAGGAGGGCCGCGGCGACAAGGTCGCCTACTACTGGGAGGGTGAGCCCGAGGGCGACACCCGTACCCTGACCTACAGCGACCTCCAGCGCGAGGTCAGCAAGGCCGCCAACGCCCTCCAGGAGCTGGGCGTCGGCAAGGGCGACCGGGTGGCCGTCTACATGCCGATGATCCCCGAGCTGCCGATCGCGATGCTGGCCTGCGCCCGCATCGGGGCGATCCACTCCGTGGTGTTCGGCGGCTTCTCGGCCACGGCGCTGAAGAGCCGGATCGACGACGCCGACGCCAAGCTCGTCATCACCGCCGACGGCGGCTACCGCAGGGGCAACCCGTCGGCGCTCAAGCCCACGGTGGACGAGGCCGTCGCCGAGTGCCCGCAGGTCGAGAACGTCCTCGTCGTACGCCGTACCGGCCAGGACGTCGCCTTCGGCGAGAAGGACGTCTGGTGGCACGACCTGGTCGACCGGCAGAGCGACCAGCACACCGCCGAGCCCCACGACGCCGAGGACCCGCTGTACATCCTCTACACCAGCGGCACCACCGGCAGGCCCAAGGGCATCCTGCACACCACCGGCGGCTACCTCACCCAGACCGCCTGGACGCACCACGCGGTCTTCGACCTCAAGCCCGACACCGACATCTACTGGTGCACGGCCGACATCGGCTGGGTGACCGGCCACTCCTACATCGTGTACGGCCCCCTCGCCAACGGCGCCACCAGCGTCATCTACGAGGGCACCCCCGACACCCCGCACCGCGGCCGGTTCTGGGAGATCGTGCAGAAGTACAAGATCACGATCCTCTACACGGCGCCCACCGCGATCCGGACGTTCATGAAGTGGGGCGACGACATCCCCGCGAAGTTCGACATGTCCAGCCTGCGCGTCCTGGGCTCCGTGGGCGAGCCGATCAACCCCGAGGCGTACGTCTGGTACCGCGAGCACATCGGCCACGACCGCTGCCCCGTGGTCGACACCTGGTGGCAGACGGAGACCGGCGCCATCATGATCAGCCCGCTGCCCGGCGTCACCGCGGGCAAGCCGGGCGCCGCGATGCGCCCGCTGCCCGGCATCGCCGCCGACGTGGTGGACGACCAGGGCAACAGCGTCCCCGACGGGGGCGGCGGCTTCCTCGTCGTACGCGAGCCGTGGCCGTCGATGCTCCGCACGATCTGGGGCGACGACCAGCGCTACATCGACACGTACTGGAGCAGGTTCGACGGGATGTACTTCCCCGGCGACGGCGCCAAGAAGGACGACGACGGCGACCTGTGGCTGCTCGGCCGCGTGGACGACGTCATGCTCGTCTCCGGCCACAACATCTCCACCACGGAGGTGGAGAGCGCGCTGGTCAGCCACCCGAAGGTGGCCGAGGCGGCGGTGGTCGGCGCGACCGACCCGGTCACCGGCCAGGCGATCGTGTCGTTCGTGATCCTGCGCGGCTCGGCGGAGGAGAGCGACGACATCGCCGCCGACCTGCGCAACCACGTGGCCAAGACCCTGGGCCCGATCGCCAAGCCGCGCCAGATCCTGGTCGTGCCGGAGCTGCCCAAGACCCGCTCCGGCAAGATCATGCGCCGCCTCCTGCGCGACGTCGCGGAGAACCGCAGCGTCGGCGACGTCACCACGCTGGCCGACAGCACGGTGATGAACCTGATCTCGGAGAAGCTCCCGTCCGCCAAGTCCGAGGACTGATCCACCTCCAGGCGCATGTCCCGAAATATGGGGACATGCGCCTGGCTCTTGAGAGCCTGGGGCGAAGCCCGGAGTACCCGGCGCGGGCGCTATCTTGTTCGATCGGGTAGTTCTGGGAGTGATAGCGGGACTCGCGCTCGACAAGTTTCGGCGTGTTCGGGGCGCCTGGCTGTCAGCGCGGCTCGGCCTGGCGAAACTGTCGGAAGAGCTCCTGGCGGCGGTACCGCTTCACACGGTACGCGAGCGTCGCATCGCGCTGGATGATGTTTGACACGGCCACCAGGCCTCGATAGGAGACGTTCATGCCGCAGACTCCCGAGGAAGAATCCCTGGGCTCGCTGGTCGCCCAGGCGAGCAGTCAGATCTCGGACCTGGTCCGCTCGGAGATCGAGCTGGCCAAGGCCGAGTTCAGGTTCGACGCCAAGCGGGTCGGCACGGCGGGCGGCCTGTTCGCCGCCGCCGCCTTCATGGCGCACCTGTGCCTGATCCTCGCCTCGTTCACGATCGCGTTCGTGCTGGCGCAGTGGCTGCCCAACTGGCTGGCCTTCCTCATCGTGACCGTGTTCTACCTGGTGGTGGCGGGTCTGCTGGTGTTCATCGGGGTGAGGCGGCTCAAGGGACTGGCCGGGATGAAGCGCACCGCCAGGTCGATCAAGGGGCTCAAGGAGATCGCCACGCCCGAGGACGAGACGCTGCCGGCGGTTCGTTCCGATCGTGAACCGGTGACACGTGATGGCACCTGACGAGTCGGTCGTACAGATCGAGGGACCCTGGACGCACCGCGCGGTCCACGCGGGCGGCACCCGCTTCCACGTCGTCGAGGCGGGCGAAGGGCCGCTGGTGCTGCTGCTGCACGGATTCCCGCAGTTCTGGTGGACGTGGCGCCACCAGCTCGTCTCGCTGCCGAAGGCGGGTTACCGGGCCGTCGCGGCCGATCTGCGCGGCTACGGCGGCAGCGACAAGCCGCCGCGCGGCTACGACCTGCCCACCCTGGCCGCCGACGCGACCGGCCTGATCAGGGCGCTGGGCGAGACCGGGGCGATCGTGGTGGGGCACGACTGGGGCGGGCTGCTGGCCTGGACGATGGCCGTGCTCGACCCCAAGTGCGTGCACCGGCTGGTCGCCGTGTCCGCCCCGCATCCCCTGCGCCTGCGCAAGGCGCTGCTGGGCGACCCGTTCGGCCAGCTCAGGGCCAGCCGGCAGTCGCTGGGCCACCAGCTGCCGCTGCTGCCCGAGCACCGGCTCAGGCGCCGCGAAGGAGCCCTGGTCGGCCGGTTGCTCGACGACTGGTCGCGGCCCGGCTGGCCTGATCCCGAGACCGCGCGTACGTACCGCGAGGCGTTCCGCATCCCCGCCGTGGCACACTGCGCGCTGGAGTACCACCGCTGGTTCGGCCGCTCCCAGCTGCGCCCGGACGGCCGCCGCTACGCCAGGGCCATGCGCACCGCGGTCGAGGCCCCCACGCTCCACCTGCACGGGGCGCTCGACCCGCGCGCCCTGCCGCGTACGGCGCACGGCTCGGGCCGCTACGTGGCGGCCCCGTACCGGTGGCGGCTGCTCGAAGGAGCCGGCCACTTCCCCCATGAGGAGATCCCCGACGTGTTCGACACCGAGTTGCTCGGCTGGCTGGCCGATTCGGAGCCCGACCGATGAGAGACCGCGATCCCGAGGGCAGGCCCCGTAACGCCAGGCCGCGCGACGCGTACGGCAGGCCGCTCCCCTACGGCGAACCCGGCGTGCCCCGGGTCCCCGACGACTACGCCCCCACCACCGAACAGGCCCTGGCCGACGCCCGCGGCTTCCTCGGCGAGGGCCTGCCGTTCAACGCGCACGAGGTGTTCGAGGGCCGCTGGAAATGCGCGCCGGAGGACGAGCGCGAGCTGTGGCAGGGCCTCGCGCAGATCTGCGTCGGGCTGACGCACCTGCAGCGCGGCAACGGGCGCGGGGCGCTGACCCTCTTCGGCCGCGGCGCCGCCAGGGTCCAGGGGTACGGCGGCGCGTACGACGCGGTCGGCAAGGCGGCCTCGGGGTTCGGCCAGGACAGCGACCCCGACGAGGCCGTCGCCACGATCCTGGACAAGCTGCCCGGCTGAGAGCCGGGCGTCAGTCGCACTTCTGGGTGCTGGCCGGGGTGGTGTCGTTGCGGCCCTGGGCCGCGTCGGGGGCGACCTCCTCGGCCGTCAGGACGTAGCCGGTCTCCTCTTCGTTGATCGCGGCGGCGAAGATCACGCCGTAGACCCGGCCGTCCACCGTGAGCAGCGGGCCGCCCGAGTTGCCGGGCAGCACCTTCCCGCGGATCGCGTACACCTTGCGCCTGACCGTGGCGTCGCGGTAGATGTCGGGCCCCTCGGCGTCGAGCTGCCCGCCGATCCTGGCCGGCTCCGCGGTGAACCCCTTGCTCTTGGGGAACCCGGCGATGATGGCGCTGTCGCCGCGCGAGCCGTCGTCGTTGAAGGCGAGCTGCGGCAGGTCGAGGCCGGGCACGTAGAGGACGGCGATGTCGCGGCGCGGGTTGTAGCGCACGACGGTGGCCGCGTGCGGCGTGTTGTTGGAGTCGATGACCTGCAGGTCGCGGGTCACGCCGGCGACCACGTGGGCGTTGGTCATGATCCGGCCGGGGGCGTAGACGAAGCCGGTGCCCTCGATGTGCTTGTTGCAGCTCTCCGCGTTGCCCTGCACCTTGACGATGGCCCGCCGGGCGCGGCTCAGCTTGGCGCCCTGCAGCACGCTCTGGTCGGGCGGCGGCACGTCGACGATCGTGCCCGCGCCGATGGCGTCGAAGACGGGCGGGAACTCCGACCGGTCGATGAACTTCTTGAACGGCTGCTGCCAGTTGCGCGCGGCCTGCGGGATCACGTCGTCGACGGTGGTCAGCAGCGCGGAGTTCTTCACCTGGTCGACGAGGGGGCTGAAGGCCGTGGAGACGATCAGTGAGCCGATCAGCCAGGCGATCACCAGCACGGACAGCGCGCTGGAGAACGTGCCGCCGACCGCGTCGGCCACCTTGGCGGGCTCCCACGTGACGTGGCTGCGCACGACGGCGCCGAGCGTCGAGGACGCGAACTGGCCGATGGTGGCGGCCAGGAAGACGATCACGATCGCCAGCAGCGCCTGTGGGGTGTCGCCGCTGACCAGGGCCTTGGAGATCGGTGGCGCGATGAAGACGCCGAGCACGGCCCCGCCGACGAACCCCACGAAGCTCATCGCCCCGATGATGAAGCCCTGCCGGTAACCCGAGACGCCGAAGGCGATCACGAGGCCGATCAAGATGAGGTCAAGCAGATCACCGCGCACGTTTCAAAGCTAACCAGGGATACGGTCAAGTGTGCACGTCTTCCGCCAGGACGGCGTCACCGCGTGGCTACCTTGAGCGGTATGCCGTCGGCCGGGGAAACAGTGCGCGATCTCATCGAGGCAGCTCTGTGCGACACCGACCCCGACGGCCCCCTGCGCTGGCACGTGATCTCCGTGCTGCGGCAGCGCGGTGATCTGGAGTCCTTCATCGAGGCGCGCCGGCTGTGCGCCGCGGACACGGTGGCGGAGCGGCTGCTCGGCGTGGACATCATGGGGATGCTGGGGCCGTTCGTGGACCGTACGCTGCCGGTGCTGCGCTACCTGGCGGCCAGCGAGGACGACGCCATGGTGCTCTACTCGGTGCTGATCGCGTTCGGGCACCTGGCCGACCCGCGGTCGCTGCCGTCGGTGATCGAGCTGGCCGGCCACGACGACGCGAGGGTGCGCTACGGAGCCGCGTACGCGCTGCAGCACGTGCTCGGCGACCCCCCTGACCGGGCCGGCCTGGAGACGCTGCGCGCGCTGGCGGCCGACAGCGACAAGGACGTGGCGGGCTGGGCCTCCCTGGGCGTGGCCCTGCGCTCGTCCCGCTAGCCCCTGGACGCCAGGTCGATCACTTCCTGCGGGAGGTCCTCCACCTGCGCGGAGTCCCACGGGCGCGCCAGCCCGCCCTCGCGCAGCACGGTGTCGAGCACCATCGCGGTGAACCCCCACACCAGCATCCCCCGCACCCGGAACGCGGGCCCCGCCGACCCTCGCGGATGCCGCAGCGTTACCCGGTTGGCGGGGTCGACCAGCTCGGCGATCGGCACCCGCTCCACGGACTCCACCTCGCTCGGCGAGGCCGCGTGCACGGCCGACGGCTCGCGCCACCAGGCGATCACGGGCGTGACCCGGTTGTCGCTGTGGCTGAGGTACAGCTCGGGCATCGTGCACAGCACGTGGACGCCCGCGGGATCGACGCCGGTCTCCTCCTCGGCCTCGCGCAGCGCCGCCGCGACGGGTCCTCCGTCGTCGGGGTCGACGCCGCCGCCGGGGAAGGCGGGCTGGCCCGCGTGCCTGCGCCCGAGCGTGCTGCGCTGGATGAGCAGGACGTCGGGGCCCAGCGCCCCCTCGCCGAACAGCATCAGCACCGCGGCGGCCCGCCCGCTGCCGTTGGGGGGCGTCCACCATCGCGGTACGTCGAAGCGCTGAGCCTGCGCCGCCAGTCGGTCGAGCCAGTCGGGCACTTGGGTCACGCATCCTCCAACACGCCGGGACACCGGGGACTTCCCGCGATCACGAGAAGGGGCCGGACCTGACGAGCTTCTCGGCCTCGGCCGCCGCCGTGGGGCCCGTGCCGTACGACGGGCAGAGCGCGGCCAGCGGGCACACACCGCACGCGGGTCGCCGCGCGTGGCAGATGCGGCGGCCGTGCCAGATCACCCGATGGGAGAAGATCGTCCACTCGCGTTTGGGCAGCAGCTCCCCCACGACGTGCTCGATCTTGACGGGGTCGGTCTCCTCCGTCCAGCCGAAACGCCGCACCAGCCGCTGGAAGTGGGTGTCGACGGTGAGCCCCGGCACGTCGAACGCGTTGCCCAGCACCACGTTGGCGGTCTTGCGGCCCACGCCGGGCAGGGTGACCAGGTCCTTCAGCTTGCCGGGCACCTCGCCGCCGTACTTCTCGCACACCGCCTGCGCCATGCCGATGATGCTGTTGGTCTTCGCGCGGAAGAAGCCGGTCGAGCGGATGATCTCCTCCATCTCGGACCGGTCGGCGGCGGCGTAGTCCTCCACTGTCGGATATTTCGCGAAGAGGACGGGGGTGACCATGTTGACCCGCTTGTCCGTGCACTGGGCGGAGAGGATGGTCGCGACCAGAAGTTCTAACGGGTTGCCGAAATCGAGCTCGCAGTGGGCCTCTGGATAGGTGTCCGCGAGGATGCGGTTCATCTTGCGGGCCCGCCGTACCAATGCGAGCCGGGTCTCCGGCTTGCGCCCCGCCGCGTTCGTGGCCATGCCGCAAGACTAGAAGCTTCCGCGAACCGTTGAACCCAGGACGGCCCTGCTCGCGTACAAGGGGGCGACATGGGAGGCGGTGGCCATGAGCGGTCAGGGTGCGGTGCTGTCGGACTTCGTGCGTACATCGGGGCCTTTGCGGGGGCAGGCGCTGCATCGCCTGGCCCTGACCTGCGCCTCCGCGGTGGCCAAGCTGCACGCCCGCGGCAACGTGGGGCTCCGGCTCAGCCACGAGAGCGTCGCGCTCGGCGCCCACGGCCAGGTCCTGATCGGCTGGCAGCCCGGCGTCACGCCTGGCTCGGCGGCCGACGACGTGCTGGCCTGGGCCGACCTGGTGGTCTTCGCGGCCACGGGCCGCACAGACGGCGACCCCGCCGTCCTGCCTCCCGCGCTGCACCTGGCGGTACGGCAGTGCCGCCAGGCCGACCCCACGGCCCGCCCGCACGCGGAGGACGTCGGCCGCGCGG